>JBJTBB010000380.1:0-5267 GCA_046091125.1 Planctomycetaceae bacterium | reverse complement strand
AGTGCCGTCGAATCACGGACTGCCTCCCTTGCGCACCTTATCTGTTTTCGTGCTGATCGCGACTCTCGCAGTGATCGTCCACGCCGAGGCGATCGTCTTCGGAGACGAGGGTGCCGCGGACTCGCGATCGATGACACCGAGCGTGCTGTTCATCATGTCTGACGACCTGCGGCCCGAACTCGGCTGTTCTGGATCGGTGGCCGTCACGCCGCATCTCGACCGGCTCGCCAGCACATCTCTCGGCGGCGTCAGATTCACACGGGCCTACTGCCAGCAGGCGGTCTGCAACCCCTCACGGTCGTCGATGCTCACTGGCAGGCGGCCGGACACGCTCTGCGTCTGGAGCAACAGTGTGCACTTCCGTGAAGTCAATCCAGACGTCGAAACGATTCCATCATGGTTCAAACGCCACGGGTACGAAACCCGCTGCGTCGGCAAGATTTTCCACAACTGGCACACCGCCGTGCATGGTGACCCGGGCAGCTGGTCTGCACCGGAGTATCTTCACTACGCCAATCACGGTCACGACGCACCTTTCGCCAATCTCGGCCTCGGTGAGCGGCCGCCGGCGGAGCTGCCGCCGAATCTCGCGATCCACAGCCACCGCAACTACGGACTCGTGCCGCTCGACGAATGTCGCGACCTGCCCGACGAGGCCTACTTCGACGGTCGCGTCGCCGCCGAGGCCGTGCGGCTGATCGAGGAGGGCCTTCCAGACAGGCCTTTCTTTCTGGCGGTCGGATTCTGGAAGCCACACGCCCCCTTCACCGCTCCCAAGCGCTATTGGGATCTCTACGACCGTGCATCGCTGCCAGCGCTCGATTCCGCCCGACCGTCCGGCGCGCCAGCGATTGCGTTCCACGAAAGCACCGAGGTGCTCGGGTCTCCCGCCAATCGCCGACCGCTCACGGCTGATCAGATCGCCGAAATGCGGCATGGGTACTTCGCGGGCGTCAGCTTCTTGGATGCCCAGGTGGGCCGTCTGCTCGACGCGCTTGACCGTACCGGACGACTTGACGAGACCATCGTCGTGTTTTCGAGCGACCATGGCTACCACCTCGGCGAGCACGACCTATGGGCCAAGACCTCGGTCTTCGAGCTCGATACCCGCGTGCCGCTGATTGTTCGGCTTCCGCCACGGGCAGCCGCGGAGGGAGGCTTCGCGCCGGATGCCCTCGTGGAGCTCATCGACATCTTTCCGACGCTCGTCGAGGCGGCCGGCCTTCCCGCTCCCGCAGGACTCGACGGACAGAGTCTCCTCCCGCTCGTACGGGGCGAACGAGCCACGGGGAAGCCCGCGGCTTTTTCGCAGCATCCGCGGCCCGCCTATTTCGACCGTGGCCCATCGAGTCGCCCGGACGCGATGGGAGTGAGCGTACGGACACATCGCGCGCGATACACCGAGTGGCGGGATTGGACGACCGGCAGGCCGATCGCCTGCGAACTCTACGACCACGATCGCGATCCACTCGAGACAATCAACGTCGTCGATGCGGCCGACCTCGCCACGGTGCAGCAGGAAGCGACGGAGCTGCTGCGGGCTCGGTTTCCGGAGCAGCCTCATCCCAAGGGACAGGTCGATCGACCATGACGGCGACCGGCGGACTGCTCGCAGCCTCTCTCGCGATCGTCGCACTCGTCTACGCCTCGATCGGACATGCCGGTGCCACCGGCTTCATCGCGGTGATGGCGATGGCAGGCGTCGAGCCCGACGTGATCCGTCCGACGGCACTCGGACTCAACGTTGTCGTCGCCGCGATCGCGACGGTGCAGTTTTGGAGGGCGGGGCATATTCAGGGCCGGCTCTTCGTCCCCCTGGCGTCCGGGAGCCTGCCGGCCGCGCTCCTCGGCGGATACGCGGACCCACCCACGGCCTTCTTCGAGTTTGTCGTCGGATGTGTATTGCTCGCCTCGGCGATCTCCATCGTGCGGGGCATTCCCAGCGTGATCGACCGGACGCCCGACGTGCATCGGAGGCTGCCCTTCGCGATTCTCATCGTTCTCGGCATCGTTCTCGGCCTGCTCTCGGGGCTGACCGGGGTTGGCGGCGGCGTCTTTCTCACGCCAACGCTCCTGGCGATCAACGTCGCTCCCGTCAGGCAGGTGGCTGCCGTCTCGGCACCCTTCATTCTCGTCAACTCGATCGCCGGACTCACCGGTGCGTTCGTCGCCGGCCGCTCTTTCCCACCGCTGGGGATAGCGATGCTCGTCTCCGTGGCCGTCGGAGGACTCATCGGCTCGCAACTCGGCGCCTTCAGACTCCCGGCCGGAATCCTCCGCGGCGTCATGGGGGTGGTGCTGGTGGTGGCCGGAATGAAACTCTGCTTGAGTGGTCTTCGATGAGACTCTCTCGGCATCCGTCGCCGGCGAAGAGGCGTCGGAACTGCCCCTGCAGGACGGTGAAACCACCCTAAAACGCCTGCGGATGCGGACGCGACGTCAGCGCCTGCCCCAGCACGTACCCCAGGATCGAGAAGCCGAGCCCCCAGAAGTCGCTCGGGACGACCATGATCGACTCGAACACCGATCCGGCAGGCGGAGCGTCGAGGAGTTCCAGAATGAACACCGCGAGCCATGCCACGAATCCCATCAGCATCGAGAGCACGCCCGGTAGCGGCCCGCGTGGATGTCCGTAGATACCCATCACGACCGGCACGAACAGCGCTACGAGTTGGATTGACAACGCGACGTCGAGGAGCTCCATCAACGACTTGCCGGGAAGGGTCATCACGATCCCTCCGAGCGAGACGAGCACGACGCAGAGCCGGTCCCGAAGAAGTCCGTTGCCGTCCAGTCCGGGAATCCGCGAGAGAAGATTGTGGCCGAGAATCGTCGCCGGGGCGAGCACGGCGCTGGTGGCCGTGGAGACGACCATCGACATCACGGCGATCACGAACACCACGAGCATCCCCGTCGACAGGTATGCACCGGCAAGGAAGCCGACGGGATCGATGTCACCGCCTGGGTGGGTGACCAGAGACGCGAGTCCCAGGATCACAGGCATCAGTCCAAAGACGAGGTACAGCACGCCCGCCAGAATGCAGGCGTTCCTCGCGGTCTCGGGGCTCTTGGAGGCGAATACCCGCTGCTGGAGGTCCTGCCCCGGGATGTTGCCGAAGAGGCCCGTGACCCAGGCCGCCAGCCATGGCAGGACGGCGGCGAGCGACGCCTCCGATGGGATGAAGCGGAGATGGTCGGGATGCTCCGCGGCCACCCGCTGCAAGACAACCCAGAGGCCCCGCAAGGGATCCCCGTCTCCGAGAGCCGGCTGTGACAAGGTCGCTGCCACGAGCACGACGAGACCCAAGAGGCCGATCACGATCTGTACGGTATCGGTCAGCGTCACCGACCACATCCCGCCGATCATGGTGTAGACGAGGGTCACGGCCGCGACGATCAGGATGCCGATCATCAGCGGGATGCCGAAGTACAGCTCAAGGATCTTCGCCAGCGCCGTGTACTGCAGCGCGATCCAGGAAAAATAGCTCGGGATCTGGATGATCGCGCCAACCACCTCGGCCGACTTGCCGTACTTTGCACGATAGAAGTCGGCCATCGTGAACAGTTCCATCTTCCAGAGCGGCTTGGCGAAGAAGATGCCTGCGAGCACGAGCGTGCCGGCGCAGGCGAACGGGTCGAGCACCACGCCGAGCAGCCCCTCCGTTCGGGCCTTCTCCGCGGACGCGAACATCGCGGCGGCACCGAACCAGGTGGCGATCAGGGTGCCCCAGGCCAGAAACAGCGGAAGCCGGCGGCCAGCAACCACATAGTCGCTCTCGTTCTCGACCTTCCCCGTGGCGTAGATGCTGATCACAAGCAGGAAGACGACATAGCCCACGAGCGCCCACCCCAGGAGCCAGATCGAATGGGGGGGAAGATCCAGCTTCGGAAGTTCGGTTTGAGCGATGAAGCCCATGAACGACATCCCTGCTCGGCGTTCCTTGGTTGTGCCCTCCGCCGCCGACGCATGGGCGTGGCGGATCGGGCCAGAGTGTAGCGTTTACGACCGGAATCGGACCCCGCCGCCCGGCCGGCAAGCGTTTCGCCGGCCCGACGACGCTGCCGGTGGGTCATACCTCGTCGAGCGGAGTCGTGGCGTCGCCAAATGTCTTCTCGCGGACCCCCATCTTGTTCATGAGCGACAGATAGAAGCGGCACATCTGCCGATCAGGCTTGCCGGAGTAGTCGAGCACGCGTCCGGTCTCGATCGCACCTCCGGCACGCCCGAGCATCAGCATCGGCAATTGGTCGTTGTCATGCTTGGCCCCTGCCATCATGCTCGAGCACATCAGGAGCATCGAGTTGTCGAGGGCGGTCCGCCCTCCCTCGTCGATCGCCTCGAGCCGGCGAGCCACGTGCGCGAGCTGCTCCATGAAGAATTGATTGACCTTCAGCCAGTCATCACCGTCGGAATGAGAGAGCAGGTGGTGGATCATGTAGTCGATTCGCTGGCCGGGCTGTTCAACCCGCTCGAGATTCGGGAATCGCAGTGCCGAGTGGTCGTTGTTGAGTTTGAGCGTCACGATTCGGGTGGTGTCGGTCTGGAAGGCGAGCACGAGGATGTCGCACATCAGCCGCATATGCTCGGCGACATCCTGAGGGATACCATCGGCTGGTCTCGGCATGTCGGGACGCTCGAGCGCGGGCCGCCATCCCTGCAGCTCCCCCTTGCGGCCCGCCGCCTCGATCCGCGACTCGACATCCCGGACGCTGTCGAGGTACTCGTCCAGCTTCCGTCGATCCGTTGCGCCGATCCGCCTCCGCAGGTCATCGGCTGTCTCGAGCACCGCGTCCAGGACGCTCGTATCGCCGGCGTGTGACTCATCCTTGAAAAGCCGGTCGAACGCCAGGGACGGAAAGACCTCGAGCGGCGTGGGCGTCGTCGGACTCGTCCACGAGATGTGAGAGCTGTAGAGCATCGAGTAGTTTTTGTGGACGCTGGGGTTGCTCTTCTCGCAGCCGAGGACGAGGCTCGGTACCTTCGCGCCGCGACCGTAGGTCTGGGCGAGATGCTGGTCGAAGCTCGTGCCCGAGCGGATCTCGCCGCCGGAGGCGAGCGGTGCGCCGGAGAGGAGATTGCCCGTCTGCGAGGAGTGGATGTTCCCCTTGCGAGCCTGCTCATTGAAGAGCCCTTTGACGAACAGCATTTTTTCCCGGAAGCTCGCGATCGGCTCGAGCACCCGGCCGAGCTCCATGGATGATCCAGTCCCCCTGGCCCACCATTCCTTGGAGTGGAATCCGTTGCCCGCGAAGAACACGCCGAGCCG
>JBJTBB010000379.1:0-3001 GCA_046091125.1 Planctomycetaceae bacterium | reverse complement strand
GGTCGCGCTTCAGGGGCGCGTTCATGCCTACGAGGGACATGATCGGGAAACGATCTGCCGCGGCGTCCAGTTGGCTGCAGCTCTCGGCAGCCGGCTGATCGTGTTCACCAACGCCGCCGGAGGGCTCACCGCCGACATGGTGCCTGGCGACGTCGTCGCGATCACCGACCACATGGACCTGTCGCTCAGAGGGTCGCGCGGACAGGATGCCTCGGTGCACGGTGACACCCTGCGGAAGGGCTGTCGAGCCATTTACGACCGGGAGCTCGTCGATCGGGCCTGCGCGATCGGTCGATGTATCGGTGCCACGGTTCGCCGGGGCGTCTATGCGTTCGTCACGGGGCCGAGTTACGAAACGAGGGCCGAGGTTCGGTTGCTACGACGAAGCGGTGCCGACGACGTCGGGATGAGCACCGTGCCCGAAGCGATCGCCGCCGCGGCGCTCGGCATGCGGGTCCTTGGGTTGTCGGTCGTCACGAACATCGCGAGTCCAGATCGGCCGGTCGTCACCGACGCGGACGAGGTCTGCCGCGCAGCATCCGTCGCCGGAGACGTCATCTGGGCGATCCTGGAGAGTCTGGCGTGCGAATTCTGATCACGAACGACGACGGCATCGCCGCCGAGGGGCTCGCGAGGCTCGTCGTCGCGGCGACCGAGGCATTCGCCTCCCGACGTCCACGGGTCATCGTGGTGGCACCGTCTGATCCGCATTCCGGCTGCGGTCACCGGGTGACGACCGATCGCGTTCTCGCGGTCACCCCGCACGGATCCGACCGTCATGCAGTGGCCGGCACGCCGGCCGATTGCGTCCGGCTGGCCCTCGCTGGGCTCGTCGAGGGAGTCGATCTCGTGCTTTCGGGCGTGAATGCCGGGGGCAACCTGGGCGTAGACATCCATCACTCTGGCACCGTGGCCGCCGCTCGTGAGGCCGCCATCCACGGTGTGCCCGCGATCGCCGTGTCGCAGTATCGACGTAGGGGCGCGCCAATCGATTGGGAGGCTTCCGCGCGATGGACCTCCGAGACGCTCCTTGGCCTGACGGTGGCGGGTCCACTGCCGTTGGGCGAGTTCTGGAACGTCAATCTGCCGCATCCGGAGACGGTGCTCGCGGGGGCCCCGCCGCGCGTGGAGTGTCCAGTCGACCCGTCGCCCATGCACCTGTCGTACCGGCTCGAGCGGGATGGATGGTGGTACGAGGCCAACTACCACGGTCGGCCCCGCCTGCCGGGGCACGACGTGGCCGAGTGTTTCGGGGGCGCGATCACGCTTTCGCGGCTGCGGAGCGTGTGACGAGGGCTGCGGACGCGACGATCAGGTCTCGAGGGCTGCGAGGTCGGCGTCGAAAACGCGGACCCTGGCCCAGGTGGTGGCGTGCTCCGCGATGAAGTCGGCGTGTCGCGGAGCCTGCTGGTAGGCGTCGTGAGACTCGTGAGAGTCGAAGATGATGTGCAGCGCGACGTCGTGGTCGCGGTCGTTCACCTGTCGGTCGTAGGCCGCACAGGTCCCCACGGCGAAGGCCAGCGTGCCCGGGTGGCCTGACAGGTGCTTGCGGCAGCCCTCGACGAGCGCCTTCTTGGCAGCCTCGCCGCGATCGCGGAGCGTGAAGAACACGGAGTGACATAGCTGTGGCATTGGTGTGGGTTCCTGGGGTGAGGGGGCGATGGCTTGCAGGCGTCGTGCGGCCGGAAGCGGCCGTGTCGAAGGGGGGCATCAACCGGTCGAGCGGGGCACCGCCGGGCCGATGACCTCGACCCCCTCGGCCTCGTCGAGCATCGCGCCCCCCTCGCGCCGGCCGGCGAGAGCGTCGAGTTTGCCCCTGTTGTCGGCCAGGAGGGACATCGCACGATCGGCCGATTCGCCGAGGATCCGTGTGACCTCCTCGTCGATCAACTGCAGCGTGTGTTCGCCGAACTCCCGCTGTTCATAGACGTCGCGTCCGAGGACGGGATGCTCGTTGGTGAGGTGGCAGGCGACGGGGCCCACTCGCTCGCTCATTCCCCAGTGCGCCACCATGCGTCGTGCAAGCCGGGTGGCCTGCACAAGATCGTTCTCCGCACCGGCGGAGTACTCGCCGAAGACGAGTTTCTCCGCCGCACGACCGGCGAGGATGAACACGAGCCGATTGGCGAGATCCGACTGGCCGATGTTCATGCGATCTTCTTCCGGCACCAACTGGGTCACACCCAGCGCCCGACCGCGGGGGATGATGGTGACCTTATGGAGCTTGTCGACCCCCGGCATTAGCCAGGCAGCCAGCGCGTGCCCGGCCTCATGGTAGGCCGTCATCTTCTTCTCGCGTCCGACGAGGAGTTCCTCTCGCTTCGGCCCCATCAACACGCGGTCGCGGGCGTACTCGAAGTCCGATTCGTCCACGGCCTGCTTGTCATGGCGGGTCGCCCACAGGGCCGCCTCGTTCACCAAATTGCGGATGTCGGCGCCCGTGAGCCCGACCGTGGCGCCCGCAAGCCGGTCCAGATCGACGTCGGCAGCCAAGGGCACGCCGCGGGTGTGGACCTGGAACAGTGCCAGCCGCGCCTTCTGGTTGGGGCGGTCGACGGTGACGTGCCGATCGAAGCGTCCCGGGCGGAGAAGGGCTGGGTCGAGCACGTCCGGCCTGTTCGTGGCGGCCAGCACGATCACGCTCTCGGAGGGACTGAATCCGTCCATCTCCGAAAGAATCTGGTTGAGCGTCTGCTCGCGTTCGTCGTGGCCTCCTCCGAGGCCCGCGCCGCGCACCCTGCCCACGGCGTCGATTTCATCGATGAAGAGGATGGCCGGCGACGCGTCCTTGGCCGTCTTGAACAGGTCCCGCACTCGCGACGCACCCACACCAACGAACATCTGGATGAACTCGCTGCCCGAGATGGAGAAGAAGGGCACGCCCGCCTCACCTGCGACCGCGCGGGCCAGCAGCGTCTTCCCCGTGCCGGGAGGACCCATGAGCAGCACGCCCTTGGGCACCCGCCCGCCGAGTCGCTGGAACTTCGCAGGATCCTTGAGG
>JBJTBB010000378.1:0-4911 GCA_046091125.1 Planctomycetaceae bacterium | reverse complement strand
CCGGCGCGGGCCAGAGCGGCGATCGTGCCCCCCATGCCGAGTTCCTGGTCATCGGGATGTGGGCCGACCACGAGAAAACGGGCCATGATGCCTCCGGCTCGGGACGAAAAAGACCACCCGATGGTACAACCCGTCCCGATCCCTCCGGAAATCATCCCATGGCACCCCCACTCGCAGTCGTGCTCGCTGCGGGCCGTGGTACCCGCATGGGGAGCGACCTACCGAAGGTTCTCGCCGTTGCGGCGGGCAAAACCCTGCTCGATTGGGTGCTCGAAGCCCTGGCCGCAGCGGGTGTCGCTGATCGTGTGGTCGTGGTCGGTTACCGCGGGGACATGGTCGAGCGGTCGGTGGCCGGCATCGCGGGCGTGACGACCGTGCAACAGAGGGAGCAGCGCGGCACGGGCGACGCGGTGGCCGCGGCAGCCGATGAGATTCGGGCTCGTCTGTCGGTGGCCGAGGGACCGATGCCGGTTGTCGTGGTCTGCGGCGACTCGCCGATGCTTCGGCCGGAAAGCCTGCGAGGCTTGCTCGATGCCTTCGCCAGCAACTCCGCTTCCTGCATCCTGGGTACTGCCCGTGCGGCTAATCCCGAGGGTCTCGGAAGGATCGTTCGGCATTCCGATGGCCGATTCGCTCGCATTGTCGAGGACAAAGATGCCTCTCCCGAGGAGCGCACCATCGATGAAGTGAACATGAGCACGTACATCTTCGACGCGGCGGACCTCCTTTGGGCCCTTGGTCAGATCGGAACCGACAACGGTTCTGGCGAGTATTACCTGACCGATTGCCCGTCATTGCTCACTGCGAAGGGGGCGGCAGTGGAAGCGAACGCCTGTCTCGACCCGAGCGAGACGCTGTCCGTCAACACGCCAACGCAGCTCGCCGAAGTGGATGCCGCCCTTCGTCGCAGAACGAGGTGATCGTTTTGAGCAGTCGGTTTTTTGAGTTCAAATGCATGGAGCCATCCCGTCCGGGTCGCCCGTCCCGTCCAGAATCGCCCAGCCGGATACGACATGAACGATCTCAAGATTTTTAGCGGTCTCGCGAATCCAGCCCTCACGCAGGACATCTGCCGCTATCTCAATCTGCCAATGGGCAAGATTTCGATGGGGCGTTTTCCGGACGGAGAGATCTCCTGCAAGATCGACGAGGATGTCCGCGGCAGAGACGTTTTCATCGTGCAGCCGACATGCCCACCGGTGAACGAGCACATCATGGAATTGCTCGTGATGATCGACAGCTTCAAGCGAGCCAGTTCCTACCGGCTCACGGCGGTCATTCCCTACTTCGGCTATGCACGGCAGGACCGCAAGGACGCCGGAAGAGTTCCGATCACAGCCAAGCTGGTCGCGAATCTGATCACGCGGGCCGGAGCGGACCGTGTGCTGGCGATGGATCTGCACGCGGCCCAGATCCAGGGCTTCTTCGACGTGCCGGTGGACCATCTCTATGCGGCACCGGTGCTCAACAATTATTTCCAGTCGATGGACCTTCCGAAGAGTGACCTCGTGGTGGTGAGTGCCGACGAAGGCGGGATCAAGCGTGCCGTCGGGCATGCGCACAGGCTCAACGTGCCGTTGGCCATCGTCGACAAACGTCGTCTTTCCGCCGACACCACAAAGAGTGCGAACGTGATCGGTGCATCGGTGGAGGGAAAGACGGCCATCATGTTCGACGACATGATCAGCACCGCTGGGAGCATCTGCTCGGCGGCCGATGTCATCCATCGACACGGAGCCAAGGCCATCTATGCGGCCGCCACTCACGGGGTGCTCGTTGGGCCTGCCATCGAGCGACTCCGCGAGGCGCCTTTTTCGGGAGTGATCATCACCGACTCCATCCCCCTGTCGTCGGGCAAGATGCTGCCTTCCATCACGGTGCTCTCGGTGGCAAGCCTGCTCGGGCAGGCTATCAAACGGATCCACCGCAATGAGTCGGTGAGCATGATGTTTCAGTGAGTCCGCCAGCCGTGCCGATGACCCCGAGGAACCGCCCGGGGGCTCCCGGCAGGCGGGGGGGCGGCCGATGTGGTCGTTTTCGGTGGAGTCCTCGAAGCCCGGGGCCTCCAGTCCCAGGGGATCATGTGGCCAAAGCCTCTTGAAAGAGCGGCCTTGCGGCGGGAGTCCGGGATGGCACAATCGAAGGAACGTAGTTGTTTGAACGGATAGGAGTGGCAGTTGAATCGGCGTGATTCACCATTTGAGTCCGGCGAGTGCGGCACATCGCGTTTTGTGCTTTGAAGAAGGACGATTGAGACCATGACCGAACCGCTCGTATGTCAGCCTCGAGCCGCCTCCGGCACGCGTGAGTCCCGCCGCCTGCGACGCAAGGGACTCGTCCCGGCCATCCTCTACGGTCATGGCGAAGCCTGTGTGCCACTGACCGCAAGCCGAGAGGCCCTCGAGACGGTCATCCGTCATGGCAGCCGCATCGTCGAGTTGTCGGGCGCAGCCAAGGGCAGTGCGCTCGTCCAGCAATTGCAGTGGGATACGTTCGGAATTCATCCACTCCACGTCGACCTGCTCCGCGTCAGCGCCCGGGATCGTGTGCATGTCAAGGTGCCGGTCGACCTCAAGGGTGAATGCCCCGGACAGAAGGCTGGCGGGGTGATCATGCAATTGCTGCACGAGGTCGAGATCGAATGCACGGCCGATTCGATTCCTGAGCGGCTTCATGCCGTCGTGACCTCGCTAGAAATGGGCGGCGCCATCAAGGTGAAAGACCTCGACCTTCCTGCAGGAGGCAGGGCGTTGGTGGATGGGGAAGAGATCGTGGTGAACTGTAATCGACCGGGGGAGAAAGGCGCCGCAGAAGAAGGTGCCGTGGCCGAGCCGGAAGTCATCGGCCGAAAGGCATCCGAAGAGGGGGAGTCGGAGGAGTCCTGAATCTCTCGCGTCGCTGGGATGCATTGTGATTCCCATGTGATTCGCATGGGATGAGAGTCGTCGATCGAAGCAGGACCATTGCCCGGTGAAGCTGATCGTCGGCCTTGGAAATCCCGGAAAATCGTGCGACCGCACGCGACACAATGTCGGTTTCGACGTGCTCGAGGTCCTCGCGGGGAGATCCGGAATTGGTCCGGGTGCTTCCGCCGGATCTCGCCGGCAGCGATTCCAGGGTGATACGGCGGCCGTCACCGTTCGCGGGCAGCCAGCCCTGCTCCTGTGGCCGCTCACGTGGATGAATCTCAGCGGGTCGAGTGTCTTGGCGGCCAGGGACTTCTATAAGGTCGCCGAATCCGACATCCTCGTGATTTGCGACGACTACCAGTTGTCGTTGGGCTCGATCAGGCTTCGGGCAAAGGGTTCATCCGGCGGTCAGAAAGGACTCGGAGACATTCTCCATCGTCTCGGTACGGAAGCCATTCCGAGGCTGCGAGTCGGTGTCGGACCCTTGCCGCCAGGGCATCTCGCCACCGATTTTGTGCTCGGCCGTTTTGGCAGGGAGGAGAGACCCCTGGTCGAGGCAGCGTGCGAGCGGGCTGCCGATGCCGTGGAGGAGTGGGCCGGGATCGGTATCCAGTCGGCGATGAACCGTTTCAACTAAAAAGGCCTACGATACGTCAAAAACCAGGCATTTTCGTCCAAAATCATTCACCCGTGCCGATCGCCGTCGTGGGGCCCTGTGAAGCACGAGTACGTGTGGTACTCTCGCACTCCCGGATGTTGAGAAAGCGTCGGAGATCACGTGGGTCTCCGGAGTCATCGGATAGTCGTACAGGAGGGCACATTCTTCATGTCGTCGGTCTACGAAGGCATGTTCATCCTCGACCCGTCGAGGTTCTCACGTGATCCGGAGACCGTCTCCGGCGGAGTCACTGATTCGATCGCCCAAAACGGTGGCACGGTGCTCGCGGCGAGGGTGTGGGATGAACGCAAGCTTGCCTATCCGATCAAAGGGCAAAAGAAGGGCGTCTATTGGCTGACCTACTTCCAGATGCCGGGAGAAAACGTCGTCGCCCTCGAACGTCAATGTGCTTTGAATTCCGATATCATTCGGATGCTCATTTTGAAGATCGATTCACGGATTGCCGACGTGCTCGTGCAGCATGCCCTCGAAGGAAATGCCGCAACGGGGGGAGCGGGTGGCAGTCGGCGTAGTGCCACTGGCACATTGAGTTGAGGTGTCAGCGAGCATAGGGCCTCGATCGGCTCTTGGGTGGAACTTGCGGTGGTGGAAAGGTTCAGGCAAGACCTTTTCGGATACGGCGATGGGTGCATGACCACGGGTGCATGTCCGCCAAAAGGGATTTGCACGGCGAGGAATGCACGGCTCGGAGGAAATTTCATTCGGACTCAACAGGCCTTGCAAAGCATTGACATTTGTTCACCTGCTGAATATCGTTAGAAGTTCTGGGAGTGCGAGGTTCTTCATTGGGCATTTGTCGGGCAGGTGCCCGAATGTACGAATACCTGAAAAGAGAGTCGCTCGCTCGGTGGATGGCACTGGAAGGACAGCACTGAGCACTGAGCACTGAGCACTGAGCACTGAGCACTGAGCACTGAGCACGGAATGCGTGGCCGACGGCGACCCGGCTACACGGGAAGGTAAGTTGTTTTTTTAAGGGAGTGGCGAGATGGCTAGTTTCAACAAAGTAATTCTCGTTGGAAACGTGACCCGCGATCCGGAGTTGCGGTACATTCCCAGTGGCACGGCGGTGACTGAAATCGGGCTGGCCGTCAACGACAGGCGCAAAACGGCCTCGGGAGAGTGGGTGGAGGAAACAACGTTCGTCGATGTCACTCTTTGGGGGCGAACGGCGGAGGTGGCGGGCGAATATGTCACGAAGGGGTCTCCTCTTTTGATCGAGGGACGACTCAAACTGGATACATGGGAAAAAGACGGTAAGAAAAACTCAAAACTGAAGGTGGTCTGCGAGCGGATGCAGCTGCTCGGCGGTCGTGGGGAAGG
>JBJTBB010000377.1:0-3579 GCA_046091125.1 Planctomycetaceae bacterium | reverse complement strand
CGGGCCCCGTGGATCCATTGCATCTGCACGAAGGAGTCGACGGGACGGTCGAAGCGCTCGCTCGCTGCGAGCAGGAGTCGGGCCGCATCCCGGCCGACGAGCTGCATCTGCATGTTGAGGCCCGGAAGCCTCGGCTCGATGAAGCGGATGGGGCCAGCCGTTCGCACCACCGCGCCCTGTTCCCCCCGGTCGTGCATGGGAAAGCGGATGAATTCCTCCGGCTGAGCGGTCTCGACGGCGGATTCGATCGCCGCTGAGAACGCGTCGGATGCGGGAGCCACGTCATCTTCGACGATCAGTCCTGCGTCGAGGTCGGAGTCCACAATGCGCTGCCAGGCCTTGCGGTGCGAAAGGAAGCAGGCCGTCTCACCCTGCGACAACTCGAACGGATAACGGGGCGCGAGCAGCCGGCGCCTGACGACGGCCTGTCGCTCATCGTCCGACATCAGGCGACCATCCACGGCGGCCATGATTTCGGCCGGCATCGGGAGCGACGCGGCGCTCGCCTCGGCCTGACGCCGCCGGGGCACGGCCCGCTCAAGATGGATGATGAAGCCTCGAATGCGCACGGAACGGCCCCAGAACAATAATGGTGGGGAGGGTAGGGCCTTCGCCCCGCGCTGTCGACGGAGGTTTCGATGGCAGTCCGGGGGGATTGGGAATCTGCGAAAGCAGCCCGGCGGATCGGCAGAGGACGGCGCCCGACGGTGGGAGGAGTCATCGGGACGACAACGACTCACGGCAATAAGTCGGCGATATCGGATTCGAGGACTTCCCGGGGGGATCGGCCGATGGCCCGTAGGTCGCGGATCGCCAGGCCACCGGTCCGCTTGGCGAGCCGACGGCCCTCGGCGTCGCGGACAAGTGGGACGTGACAAAAGGCGGGCGACGGCCAACCGAGCGTCTCGTAGAGGAGGATCTGTCGGGCGGTACTCGTGAGGAGGTCGTCCCCTCGGACCACCTCCTCGATCTGCATCTGGTGATCGTCGGTCACCACCGCCAACTCATAGGCCGCGAGTCCCTCACGCCGCCAGACGACGAAATCGCCGAAGTCAACTCCGGCGGTACGACTGACGGCGCCTGCGACAGCGTCTTGGAACGTGATCGTGCGGCCGTCGGG
Source organism: Planctomycetaceae bacterium (assembly GCA_046091125.1). Taxonomy (GTDB): domain Bacteria; phylum Planctomycetota; class Planctomycetia; order Pirellulales; family UBA1268; genus UBA4655. The sequence continues at coordinate 2,459 of JBJTBB010000377.1, read as the reverse complement.
GACGCGAAATCGCCACGGGACGTCGCCCGGCCCACGAGCGGTATCGAAGCTGCCGGGCTCCGCACGAAGCGACGAGGGAAAAATCGGTTCACGCGGCGATTCTTCGCTGCCGAGATCGTGGGGAGCCACGGAGGCTTCCTCCGCATCGCGGCGTGAATGCGGACTGGGATAGATCCAGCCGCTTGTCGCCAGGGCCTGCCAGACTGTCAGGTAGCGGTCGCCGCGAAGGCTCTGCCGGTACGGCCCAAAGGGGCCGCCGAGATCCGGCCCTTCGGTCCATCGCAGGCCTAGCCAGTGCAGGTCGTCGATCGCCGCGGAGACGAAGTCTTCGCGGCAGCGGGGGCCGTCGAGATCCTCGATTCGCATCACGAGCCCCGCCGCTGCGGCGCGGTGGGCGGCCATGGCGAAGGTTCGGGCATGGCCCACGTGCAGCAGGCCCGTCGGCGTGGGGGCGAGTCGCCCCCGAACGCCGGAAGGACCGATGCTGTCCGCACAAGGCGTGGCAAAACCGATCATCTGCCGCACACGAGCCGGACCTTGGTACGGCGGCCTTCGGAGGCTCGACGCACCCCTTCTGTCGCGATGACGCCGGGGCGAGTATATTTCGTGATCCATTCCGTCCGAATCGACCCGTTTTCCACAGGCTTTCCATGGAACTCACGAAGCTTCGCAACATGGGCATCTCGGCCCATATCGACTCCGGCAAGACCACCCTTTCCGAGCGGATCCTGTACTACGCGGGCCGCATTCACCGGATCCAGGAAGTCAAGGGTGACGGCGACGGGGCGACCATGGACTACATGGACCTTGAGAGGGAGCGGGGCATCACGATCACTTCGGCCGCCACGAGCGTGAAGTGGGGCGATTGCGACATCAACCTCATCGACACCCCAGGCCACGTCGACTTCACCGTCGAGGTGGAGCGCAGCCTGCGGGTGCTCGACGGCGCTATCCTCGTGCTGTGCAGCGTGGGCGGTGTGCAGAGCCAGTCGATGACGGTCGACCGCCAGATGCAGCGTTACAAGGTGCCCAGGCTTGCCTTCGTCAACAAGATGGACCGCACCGGCGCCAACTACGACCGGGTCGTCGGACAGCTGAAGGACAAGCTCGGCTGCCATGCGATCCGAATGCAGATCCCCATCGGCAAGGAGGACAAGCTGCAGGGTGTGATCGATCTGGTGCGGATGAAGGCCATCTACTTCGACGGCGACAACGGCGAAAACGTCCGCGAAGAGGCGATCCCCGCCGACTACCAGCAGCCGGCGGCCGACGCCCGCCATGCCATGCTCGAGGATCTAGCCATGTACTCCGACTCACTGATGGAGAAACTCCTTTCAGAGGAGATGCCCACGGAGGATGAGATCCACGCGGTGGTGAAAGCGGCCACGCACAACCAGAGCATCACGCCCGTGTTCTGCGGGTCGGCCTACAAGAACAAGGGCGTGCAGCCCCTGCTCGACGCCGTGGTGCGCTACCTGCCCAATCCGGTCGAGCGGAAGGTGGTGGCCAAGAAGTGGGACAACCCGGACGAGAAGTTCGACCTTTCCCCCGATCCGGCAAAACCGACGGTGGCGATGGCCTTCAAGATCGTCGACGACCCCTATGGACAACTCACCTTCATGCGGATCTATCAGGGCAAGATCCAAAAGGGCGAGGCCTACATCAACCAGCGCACGAGCCAGAAACAGCGGTTCAGCCGCATCGTGCGGATGCACGCCGACAAGCGGGAGGAGATCGATTTCGCGGAGGCTGGCGACATCGTGGCGGTGATGGGCGTCGATGCGGCCAGCGGCGATACCTACGCCTCCGAGTCAAAGTACTGCACGCTCGAGAGCATGTTCGTGCCCGAGCCGGTCATCAAGATGTCGATTTCCCCGAATAACCGCGACGGTCTCGACAAGCTCGGCAAGGGCCTGCAGCGGTTCACCCGTGAGGATCCCACGTTCCGCGTCTTCACCGACGAGGAGACGGGCGAGACGCTGATCGCGGGGATGGGTGAGTTGCATCTCGACATCTACGTCGAGCGGATCCGCCGCGAGTTCAAGGTGGACGTCACCGTTGGTGCGCCGAAGGTGAGCTACCGCGAGGCGCCCACCCGGTCGACGGAATATGACTACAAGCACAAGAAGCAGACCGGTGGTTCGGGTCAGTACGCCCACATCATCGGCATGCTCGAGCCACTGCCGGAGGATGCTCCCGAGTCATTTGTCTTCGAGGACAAGGTCGTCGGCGGCCGCGTGCCACGGGAATACATCCCGTCGGTCGAGAAGGGTTTTCGGGCGGTGCTCGGCAAGGGCCCCATCGCAGGCTTCCCGATCGTGGGCGTGAAGGCCGTTCTCTCGGACGGCTCCTATCACGACGTCGACTCGTCGGACATGGCCTTCCAGACCTGTGCCCGCGCCGGTTTCCGGGAGGCCTTTCTGGCGACGAAGCCGGTGCTGCTCGAGCCGATCATGAAG
>JBJTBB010000376.1:0-2841 GCA_046091125.1 Planctomycetaceae bacterium | reverse complement strand
ATCCCAGGGTCTCGATGACGTCCGATTGCTGGCCGATTTGTTTCACATGAACATCGAAGAAGTTGATCTCGCGGACACCATCCGGGCGGCCGGAGGCACGATCGGGCACGTCCACTTCGCGGACTCCAACCGACGGGCGATGGGCCTCGGACACACGCCGGCATCGCCGGTCGTTGCGGCCTTGCGGGCGATCGGCTACGAAGGTTGGCTCTCGGCCGAGGTGTTTCCACTTCCCTCCGCCGACGAGGCGGCGAGGCGGACGGTCGAAGCCGTCCGATGTCGAGCATACGGTTGATGGAAGAGGATTTCCCATGCTTGAAACCCACCTGCTGCACCCCGAGATCCTGCGAGTGCTCGCCCGTGCCGGTCACCACTCGCGCGTGCTCATCGCCGATGGCAACTATCCGGCCGAAAATAAGCGGGGCCCTCGGTCCGAACTCGTGAGCCTGCAGCTGTCACCCGGCATTCCAACAGTGGCCCAGGTGCTGCGGGCGACGATCGCGACCGTGCGGGTCGACGAGATCCACACGATGGGCGTGGACCGCAGCGATGCCTACGCCGCGGCCACCCCCGGCGATCCGCCGGTCTGGGAGGAGTATCGCAGAATTCTGACGGAGGCAGGCTCGACCTGCCGACTCGAGCCGATCCTCAAGTGGGACTTCTACGAGGCGGTCCAGTCGGCCGATCACGTGCTCACCATCCAAACGGCCGACACGCAGCCGTGGGCCAACCTGCTTCTGACCCTCGGCTGCCGCACGTTCCTCTGAGGCCAGTCATCGCACACGACCCCCGCGGAACACGTTCGCCGATGCAGACACGGATCCTTGGAAAAACGGGGCTGGAGATTCCGGTGTTGGCCTTCGGTGCCTCCTCGCTCGGACAGGAGTTTCGATCGGTCACGCTCGACGAGGCGCTCCGGAGTGTCAGGGCGGCGCTTGACCGCGGCCTGCGGCTCATCGAGACGCGCCCCTTCTACGGTCGCGGCATGAGTGAAGTCCTTCTCGGTATCGCGCTCGAAGGCGTGCCCCGGCACGAGTATCTCCTGTGCACGAAGCTCGGACGGTACGACCTCGCGCATTTCGACTTCTCAGCGGCCCGGGTCGCCGAGAGCATCGATGTCTCGCTGCACAGACTACGGACGGACCATCTCGACATCGTCCTGTGTCACGATGTGGAATTCGTGCCGCTGCCGCTCATCGTCGAAGAGACGCTGCCCGCGCTGCGACGGCAGCAGGCCGCCGGGAAGGTCCGCTATATCGGGTTCTCAGGGTATCCCCAGAAGATCTTTCGCTGGATCTGCGACCGGGCGGAAGTGGACTGCGTGTTGAATTACAACCAGCACACGCTCCAGAACACCCGCTTTTCCGAACAGACCGTTCCCTTCCTCGCCGAACGGGAGATCGGCGTCATGAATGCCGGCCCGTTCAGCGCTCGACTACTCACCGATGCGCCGCTCCCGGCGTGGCTGAAGGAGCCCAAGGCCGTCCGCGACGCGGCCCTCGGGGCCGCCGAGTTGTGTCGCTCAAGAGGCTCGTCGATCGCGAAGCTGGCCCTGCAGTATTCGCTCCTCGATCCGCGGATCGCCACGACAGTGGCCGGCAGCGCCAATCCAGCGAACGTCCGCTCCTGGGCGGAATGGGCCGCCGAGCCGATCGACGAGACGCTGCTCCGGGACGTGCAGGCCCTGTTCGCGCCGGTACGGAATATCGGCCACGTCGAGGGACTGCCGGAAAACAACTGATCCGATCCCGGCGCACCGTCACGATCCGAGAAGGTTTGCATGCGCGTCGGAGTCTCGCTCTGGAAAACGACTGAACCATGAATCCGAAACCGCTCGCCATCGACGCGCACCAGCACTTCTGGAGGTATTCGGTCGCCGAGTACCCATGGATCGGACCGGGCATGGAGCGGATCGCGAGGGATTTCACGGTGGCGAATCTCGCCAGTGTCGCCGAGGCGGCGGGCGTCGGAGGAAGCGTTGCCGTCCAGGCGAGGCAATCACTCGACGAGAGCCGTTGGCTGCTCGCGATCGCCGATGCCGATCCATTCGTCCGCGGCGTGGTCGGCTGGGTCGATCTCCGCAGCGAGACGGTCAGCGAGGATCTCGCGCGTCTGTCAGCGCACCCGCGTTTCGTCGGAGTGCGGCACGTCGTGCAGGACGAGCCCGATGACCGCTTTCTGATGGGGGAGTCATTTGTCCGTGGCGTCGGACTGCTCCACCAGTTTGGACTGGTGTATGACCTGCTCATTTATCCCCGCCAACTTCCGGCGGCCGTCGAACTCGCATCACGCCTGCCCGCGCAGCCGTTCGTGCTCGATCACGTGGCCAAGCCTGCGATCCGGTCGGGGCTGCTCGACGGTTGGCGGGACGACATCCTGAGGCTCGCGCGGAATACGAACGTGAGTTGCAAGGTGTCGGGAATGGTGACCGAGGCGGCCTGGCAGGGCTGGGAGCGCAAGGACTTTCTCCCCTATCTCGAGGTCGTGCTCGATGCTTTCGGACCAGAACGCTTGATGTTCGGTAGCGATTGGCCTGTCTGCCTGTTGGCGGCGGAGTATGCGGACGTCGCCGGCATCGTGCGCGATTTCACTGACGCCTTGACGGCCGACGAACGGGAAGCGATCTGGGGTGGTACGGCCCGACGGTGGTACGGTCTCGATCCGTGACCATGAACACGTTCGATGCGCACACTGGGAGACGAGCGAATGCAGGCGATCCAGTTCGAGGAGCCGAAACGATTGCGAATGGTCGATCTCCCGGAGCCGTCCCGGCCCGGGCCGGGTGAGGCGATCGTGCGGGTGCGGGCGGTGGGTGTCTGCGGCACCGACTACGCGGGCTAC
>JBJTBB010000375.1:0-13928 GCA_046091125.1 Planctomycetaceae bacterium | reverse complement strand
CTTTCAGACCCAGGCCGGTGGCCGCCCGAACGACTTTGATGACGCCGATCTTGTTGTCGCCAAAGCTCTCCAGAACGACATCAAATTCCGTCTTCTCGGCGGCGGGCTCGGCAGCGGCACCACCACCGCCACCGCCACCCGGTGCTGCCATCACCACAGCACCGCCCGCGGCCGCCTTGATACCATGAACCTCTTCGAGATAGTCCGAAAGCTCCTTGGCTGCCTTGAGCGTCAAGCCGACGATCTTGTCTCCAAGCTGCTTGGTCTCTGCTGAAAACTCACGGGTGGCATCGGCTGTCGACATGATTGCGATCCTTTCGATTCAGAGTTCTTAAGGGGACAAATTTCAGGGACAAGTCATTACGAGGGAGTGCAACTCACTCCCAAGAATCTTTTCGGGCGTTTCGGTTCAAGCCGAACCAGTCTCCGCCGTTTTTTCCAGGTCTTCGATGCGCGATTTGATCTGCGCGGCCAGCACTCCTCCTGCAGATCCGATCTGCCCGGACAGCCTGCCGCCAACGGCATTGATCTGCCCGACCAGGATGGACAACTGCTCGCCCCGGCTCGGCCACTTGGCGACCCGTTGGACATCGCCAGCCTCGAGCCGAGATCCATCAAGGGCTCCACCACGAAGTTCAAAGCCCTCGAAATCCTTATGGCCGGCGATGCGTTCCAATTCCTTTGCGAGATCGACGACGTCCTCGCCGCCCCAGGCCACCGCCAGCATCCCTTCGGTCTTCCCGAACGCCGGTGCGAGGGGCGTATCGACGGCGGCGAGGCGAGCCAGACTGTTCTTGATCAGCTGAAGGTGGATCTTTTTTTTCCGAAGATTCTGCCTCAGCTGCATCGTCTTTTGAGCATCGAGCTTACCGAGGCTCACGACGACGAGCTCGCCGACGCCTCCCCAGCGGCGCTTGAGGTCATCGATCAACAGGTTTTTCACCAGTTTGCTCATACGATCATCTCGACTGCACGATTCAATTGAACGGTCTTACACAGCCACCATGATGCCCGGAGTCATCGTCGCCGACACTGAAACGCTTTTCACATACTGCCCCTTCGCACCCGTGGGCTGAATGGAAAGGATGTGGCCGACGAATGCTTGATTGTTGTCGACGAGCTTTTGCGGCTCGAATCTGATTTTCCCAACGACGGCGTGAACGATACCGGTCGGGTCGTTACGGAACTCGATCTTGCCGGCCTTGTATTCGCGGACCGTCTTCGCAACTTCGGTCGTCACTGTTCCGGCTCGTGGACTGGGCATCAGGCCCCTCGGCCCGAGCACTTTTCCGAGAGGGCCCACGAGCCCCATCCTGTCCGGAGCGGCGATGCAGACGTCGATATCAGTACCACCGTCCTTGATCCGCTTGGCGAGGTCTTCTGCGCCGACTTCCTCGGCGCCGGCAGCCTTCGCCTCGTCCGCGAGATTGCCCTTCGCAAAGACGACGACCCGCTTTGATTTACCGATCCCATGCGGCAACACGATCGCACCCCGCACGAGTTGATCAGCCTGCTTGGAGTCGATCCCAAGGCGGATATGAATCTCCACGGACTGGTCGAACTTCCTGGGCGGAAAACCTTTCAGGATTTCGACGGCCTTGTCGATCGACACGACCTCCGGTGCCTTCTCGGTGATCGCTCTCATCGCCTTCATTTTCTTCGTCGAAGCCACAACTCGCCTTACCTTTCCCGCAAAAATCCAGACTCGTTAGTTTCTTCGTTCAGGATGCTTATTTCCAGTGGCCACGATCGCACAGCCAAATCCAAGGGAATTGACGGCCTAAACGTCGAAAAGCGGTGAAACACTTCATCGCCTTGAGCCCAGCGAACGGGGCGGCCCAAGTGGTCCTGCGGCTGATCAGCCCTCGACGGTGATCCCCATACTCCTCGCGGTGCCCTCGACCATCCTTCGGGCATGTTCCCCATCGCGGGCGGTCAGGTCGGAACCCTTCAGCCTGACGATCTCGTCCAACTGAGCCACCGTGACCTTCCCGACTTTTTCCTTGTTCGGCACCCCGGATCCCTTCGCCAGACCGGCTGCTTTCTTGAGCAGGGCGGCCGCCGGCGGACTCTTCGTGATGAACTCACAGGAACGGTCGTTGTAAACAGTCACCACGACAGGGATCGGCATCCCTGCCGCCTCGCGAGTGCGCTCGTTGAATTGCTGAACGAACTGCCCGAGGTTGATTCCAAAGCGACCCAAGGATGTACCGACCGGGGGCGCTGGGGTGGCTTGACCCCCTGGAACCTGAAACTTTGCTTGTCCTACGACCTGTTTTGCCATGACTGCCTCTTTAACCCGAGTACAACGCCTGCCTCTTCACCCCGATTACACCGTCCACGAATCGACTGTCAACAAAGCCGACGTTCGCATCGAGCCCATCATCCCATCGTGATCAATAGACTCTCGATCAACTCACCTTCAGATACTCGTTTCACCCGCCATGTCCAACGACACTCACGCGGATTCAATCTGCCAATACTCGATATCCACCGGCGTCGAACGACCGAAGATACTCAGCATCACCGTGACGCGCCCGTTGGCCTCATCGATCGCATCCACCTCGCCTTCGAAATTCTCGAAGGTGCCTTCGTTGATCTTCACCCGATCGCCCTTCTTGAAATTGATCTTCAGGCGGGGAGCTTCCTCGGTTTTCTCTTCCGATTTCCGCAGGAGCTTGGCAACGTCCTGCGGCAGCATCGGACTCGGACGACCAGAAGATCCCGTGAAGTCCCCGATGCCTCCGGTCTCACGGACGAGATACCAAGTCTCGTCACTGAGGATCATGTTCACGAGGATGTAGCCAGGGTAGATCTTTCGGGAAACCACCCGCTTTTTCCCGCCCTTGAACTCCGTCACCTGCTCCTTGGGAACGACCACTTCCCCAAAGTAACGGTCGAGCCCTTGCATTTTCACTCGCCGCAGCAACGTCTCGCGGATGGAGTCCTCACGGTTGCTTTGCACCTTCAGGATGTACCAGTGCATGTCACCGAGTGGCTTGTCTCCACCAGACTCGGCATCTTCGCCAACCCACACGGGTGCGGCATCCTCGCTTCCAGAAAAGGGATCCACCGGGCCGTCGTCGACCTCATCATCCCCTTCTTCATCATCCTGGACTTCTTCTTGTGCCAGGGCTCGAGGGCTCTTTTCCGGCACGATGCCGGAATCCATTGCTGACGCGTGCGAATGATCCGCCGCAACCCGCGCATCGCTGTTCACCGGCGACTCTCCGTGGACAGCGTCGACGGAAGATGACGAACTATTTGGGTCGCTGCCGATCCCTGCAGGATCATTCGCAGGAACCTCGGCCCCACTTGATGATGATTGCATGTCGCCTGAAAGATCGTTCATGGGTTGAGGATCGAGAGACTCGCCACCGAGCCCCTCGTCGGCAAGAGAAGACCGAGAATGAACCGCCACAACGTATCGTACCCAAAGAGAATCGCGGCCAGTGCGAAGATCAAGAAGATCACGACCACGGAACTGCGGATCACCTCGAGACGCGATGGCCAGGAAACCTTCGTCATTTCCGATTCGACTGCGATCAAGAAATCGGCAAATTTCGGATAGTTGACGATGCGATATGCGAACCAGACGCAAGCGGCGCACAGCGCGGCAGGCACTCCGACCCTCGCAAGCGACGGCAGACTCCAGGCCGATCCATCACCGTCCTGGATGACACCTGCTGCCGGAGCGATCGCTCCGCCCGACTGCGACCAGACCGACACCTGCTGGGTCAGGCGCAGCACTCCGATCATGAGAACGACTGCAATTGCGGCGAACGTCGCCTGCCTCGCGATTCGCCCCTGGCTGCGTTTGTAGACGGAGGCGGAGAGCATCTCGCGAACGAGTGAACCGCTCGTCATTTCCTTTTGTTGCGTTCCTGCCACCGCTGTTCCACCTCTCCCAGGACCGAAGGATCCGGTACCGGACGCATCAGCCAATTCGCGTGTCTGTCATGCTTCTCACCGCCCTGGCCCCGATGGTCCGGCACGGGACTTTTTCCGTGCCGGACCCATCGACATGGCAGGGGCGGCGGGGATCGAACTCGCAACCTCTGGTTTTGGAGACCAGCGCTCTGCCAGTTGAGCTACGCCCCTGGGATATCAATCGAGGATTTTCGTCACGACTCCGGAACCGACCGTCTTGCCACCCTCACGGATGGCGAACCGGACACCGTCATCCATGGCGATCGGCACCATCAACTCGACCTCCATCTTGACGTTGTCGCCCGGGGTCACCATTTCGACACCGCCAAGCAGCTTCGTCGAACCGGTGACGTCGGTCGTCCGGAAGTAGAACTGCGGACGATACCCGGCAAAAAATGGCGTGTGACGAACACCCTCTTCCTTCGAAAGAACGTACACCTCGCACTCGAATTTCTTGTGCGGCTTGATGGAACCAGACTTCGCGAGCACCTGCCCTCGCTCGATGCCGTCTCGGGCGACACCGCGAAGCAGGCAACCGACGTTGTCGCCAGCCTGTCCGCTGTCGAGCACCTTCTTGAACATTTCCACACCGGTCACCGTGGTCTTTTCGGCCTTCTCCTTGAGGCCGATGATCTCCACCTCGTCGCCGACTTTGACCAAGCCACGCTCGATTCGACCCGTGGCTACGGTGCCACGGCCTTCGATGGAAAATACGTCCTCGATCGCCATCAGGAACGGCTTGTCCAATTCGCGAACTGGTTCGGGAATGTAGCTGTCAATCGCCGCGAGCAGGTCCGCAATACACTTGTTCTTCGCAGGATCCGCCGGGCTGTCGTATGCCGGCTTGCCAGCACCGCGGATGATTGGCACGTCGTCCCCCGGGAAGCCGTATTTCGTCAACAACTCACGGATTTCCATCTCGACGAGATCGAGCAGTTCCGGATCATCAACGAGGTCGACCTTATTGAGGAACACCACGAGTGCCGGCACGCCGACCTGCTTGGCGAGGAGGATGTGCTCCCGCGTCTGCGGCATCGGGCCGTCGGCCGCGCTCACCACGAGGATCGCCCCGTCCATCTGGGCGGCACCGGTGATCATGTTCTTAATGAAGTCGGCGTGGCCCGGACAGTCGATGTGGGCATAGTGGCGCTTGTCCGTCTCGTATTCGACGTGACTGACCGCAATGGTCACGGTCTTCGTCTCATCGCGAACAGTGCCACCCTTCGCGATGTCGGCGTAGCTCTTGGCCACGGCGAGATTCTTGGCGGCCTGCACCGCAACCAGCGCCCCGGTGAGCGTCGTCTTTCCGTGGTCGATATGGCCGATCGTGCCGACATTGACGTGCGGCTTGGTCCGCGTGAACGTGTCCTTAGCCATCGTTAGCCTGCTTTCTCCTCGTTAAACGAAAGAAATCGAAATCCAAAAACGATTCGTCTTTGACTGAAACAATCCGGAAGAACGCTTTGCGCCGTGAACAGCCCGCCGCGGGAGCCTTCGAGATTGGCAGAGCTGCTGATGGGACTCGAACCCATGACCTCGTCCTTACCAAGGACGTGCTCTACCAACTGAGCTACAGCAGCGGGTGTGCGTCGGCACCAAACCCTTCCTTCCGACTTTTGCCTTCCTTCGGACCATGTGGCCCACTTCCGAGTTTTATAAACGTGCCCGACTGCCTCTCACCAATCGCCACTGTCCAACTGCCCAAACCCTCGGCTTTCAGACCGGTCAGGACTCTCAATAGCCCACTCCAACCTTTTCGCCGACCTCCCATTATGCCGCCTTTTTCCCGATCTTCCATCCCGGGTTTCAGCGATTCTAAGACCGTTTCCCTTTTTTCGAAGTCCCGATGATCCAACTCGGCCGGTGGGCAACACACCGACCTGCGGAGCGGACAACGTGGCTCTTTGATCGGGACTGCTGGAAGCGGGTGAAGGGAATCGAACCCTCGTCTTTAGCTTGGAAGGCTATTGCTCTACCATTGAGCTACACCCGCGGGCTTTGTCCTTCTGAGGTCAAGCTAGCATCTCTGTCAGGCAAACAGCCTTGTCGCCGTGGCTCGGCACCGGAGTTCGAACCAGTGGCTTGCCACCGTCGGCCTCCGATCGGAATCGCCAGCGGAGTCGCGTTTCGAATGAACCATTCGCCCTTTCTTTTTTGGGCCTTCTCTGCTTTTCCGGCGGATTCGCGTCCATGACTCGACCGCATCTGCCGGACACCCACGTTCACGCTGGGTGCTCAAGGATGGGGAGTGCAGGATTCGAACCTGCGAAGGCATAGCCATCAGATTTACAGTCTGACCCCTTTGACCGCTCGGGAAACTCCCCTTATCGCAGGGAAACCATCTGGAGATTCGCTCCTCGCCGAGGTGGACGACGATCTCGATTCACGCCGGAGTCGCACAACCCCCTGGAGGAATCCATGACCGTCGAAAGGAACACCCGCTGGCGCCTGAGCTAGCGGCGGGAGTTGAACCCGCAACCTGCTGATTACAAATCAGCTGCTCTGCCGATTGAGCTACGCTAGCGGATTCGAATCATCCGAGCTCGTGAGTGTACGGATTGGGCTTTGCCCTGCAAGCGGTCAACAGGGAGACCGCTTCCGCGGTCGACACATGGGTGCCGTCTCGAGCGAGAAAACAAGCACTTCCTCGCCGGTCACCGTGGAGATGTCATGGTGCACGCTGACGAGACGGACACCCGCGGCCTGAGCCACAATTTCCTCGAGTCGCGGACGCCCTGTCGCCACCACGTGTGACCGGACCTGCTTGAGCAGGGATCGGCCATTGGCCCCCTCGGAAGAATGGTCCTCTGCTTTTCCATTGCCCCCTCCCTGAATCGGAAGATTTTCGGCTCCGTTTCCAACATCGCCCTCATGCTGATGCGAATTTTCCCGAGGACGCAACAACTGCCGTTCGGCTGCAGTGAGCGCACCGGTCATCCGAACCAGCAAAAGGCTGCCGACGAGGTGCGCATGGATATCCTGCGGCCCCCGACCGATGAACTCCTGATTGAAGCGGGTGAGCCCTTCACAAACGGCCGCCTCGATTTCACCCTGGGACCTCATGTGCATGCCTCGTCGAGCTGACCAGATTTTCTCGGCTGACGTCGAATCGCCCGTCGGACTTCAACAGCCATCCACCGTCGTCGTCGCCCGCATCGCGGCAGCCCGCAAGGCGGCGAGACGCATCGCCTCTTGGAGAGGTGGCAACGCGGCCTGTTTCTGGCCGGATGGTTTGTTGTCGTCGTCGACCTCGCCGTTATGGGTCGTTCCCAGGGGAGCGTACGTCCGGTGACGAACGGCTTCGCCGTTCGTCGATCCGCCGTTACAGATCCGATCCCATACCTCTTTCCCATGGATCGGCAGTTTCGTGTCGGCCTGAAATCCAAGTCGGACGCGGCCCCCTTCGATCTCGAGAATCGTGATTTCGAGCACGATCTCCAGATCGTCAGGACGCGCGATGACGACGCTCTCGCGATTTTTTCTTGTGAGTACCAGCATGGCCTGGCCCTTCTTTTCGAGGGTTACATCGATCAGTCGCTCGGCATGGCAATCGGCTCCCTTCAGCATTCCGAACCTGCGCCCTCGGCCTGTCTGCCACGGGTTGGTGACGCACGCGGACCGTCCGCGTACAAGTGCGAATCGATCGGCACTCCCAACAATGGAATGCCGCGACCAAATTGGAAAACATCCAACGACGCGTGGGTGGCGAGCGTCTTGCAGAGGCTCGCATTCACCGGGTCTGACGACCAGACGGCGGATCTCAGGTCTATGCCACACAGCCCACGGATATATCTCCTCAGGCCTTCGAGAGAACGTTTGACCCCCGCCACATCATCGTGTTGAGAAGCATTTTCCCCGGAACTCGACCTCGTCATTCCCTGTAGGGTCATGACCATGAGGTCTCCAGCCGACACGATCGTGATGTAACGAGGAATCGATCCCGTCAGCGCATGCTCAAAGTTGCCTGCCGCCCTGGCCACCGCCCGAGCCCGCACACGAGTCAGCGGCGGCTCCGCGAGCTCGAGAGGTCTGCCCCCCTTTTCGTGCAGTCTTGCGACCCCTGATTCGTCGTGTGCATTTGAAAAGCCCGGGGCGAATCCAGAACGACCAATCAAAAAAAAGCCGGCGAGAGAGCACCCTGTTGGGCAGCCACTCACGCCGGCTTACTCATCGACGAACTCCCCGACAGCGGAGGGTCCCTCGTTTCGTCTTCCGTCAGCGTCTGGATTTGGTTGTCGTCTCGGCAAACCCGATGTCCCACTGACATCGCTTCTGCTCTTCCGACGCCTCTATCCATTTGGCAAGATGGGCTATTCAAGAAGACTAGATGGCTTTGTGCTTCGCCGCTTGGGCGCCTAGTGTGCAGTGGTGTGGTTTGCGGTCGCAGTTGAGCCGGGCGACTTGACCCGGACCGAGTAAAGCAAGGGCGGTCGACAGGAGCGCGGTGATTGTCAGTCCAGGAGCGACCCAATCCATGAGTGTGCAGGACCACGGAGGGCGGCAGTCCGGTGACATGACGACGAATCACAGACCTCGCCCGCTCACTCGGGAAAGATCCCGTGGTGAAATCGAGGCTGCCGTGTGCGAGGCCGTATCACGTTTTCAACAGAATTACATGGGTCGGGGGCCTCGCCGCGCCATCGCCCGGTTAGTGGAGGACACGCTGTTCATTCGTCTCGACGGCGTTCTTTCCGCAGCAGAGCAGCGACTGGTCGATGTCAAAGCCGCAGACCACGGTCGCGGAGCGGAAATAGTGAGGCAGTTTCGCAGCCATCTGATTTCTCTCGCACGCCCGCTCCTCGAGGCCGTCGTCCATGAAATCACCGGAGCGTTCACGCTCAACCTGCACCATGATCTCAGCCTCGATTCCGGTGCCGAAGTGATCGTTTTCACGCTCGCCACGGTGCCCGAGTGCCGCGGGAGGCACCATCGGTAAGTCAATGGGCAGGACTTGCCACGGCCCGTGCCACCGCGTGAAATCCTTATCGCCCCTCACCCTCTCCGCTGGCTCAGTAGTCGGCGAAGAAGCGTTCGTCCTGCGACGAAATGGCAGAATGGCCGCTGTGAGCCCGGCGACCATGCTCCCATCAGCGAACGAGACATCTGAAACGAAACCCTCCGCACAGGGATTTCTGGAGTATGAACGATGCCAAACCAGCACGATGACACCGCGGATGACGCGATCGAGGGTCTCGGGGTGTTCTATCTCGGCCGCCGGGTTGACGGCTCCGCTTCCGGCACGCGATCGATCGGCGGACCGGTCCTTCTTGACTCGAGAAGGCTCACGACCCACGCAGTCTGTGTGGGCATGACCGGTAGCGGCAAGACGGGGCTGTTGGTGGGACTCGTCGAAGAGGCCGCGCTCGACGGCATTCCGACGGTACTGATCGATCCCAAAGGGGATCTCGCCAACATCCTCCTGTCGTTTCCGTCACTTTCACCGGATGACTTTCTTCCCTGGGTCGAAGCGGATGCCGCGGCACGGGCCGGGATCGATCGCTGCGAACTGGCGAACCGCGAGGCGAGCCGCTGGGCGAAGGGACTTGAGGAATCGCTCCAGTCGCGCGAGCGGATCGCACGGCTGAGGTCAGCGGTGGACATGACCGTTTATACGCCCGGCAGCCGCGCCGGCAGGCCTCTCGCGATGCTCGAGAGCCTCGAGGCCCCTCCGGCAGCCGTCCTCGACGACCCGGAGTTGAGGCGGGAACGAATCGAATCACTCGTCTCGGGCATTCTCGCTCTCGCTGGCATCGATGCTGAACCGTCCAGAAGCCGTGAGCACGTGCTCCTCAGCACGATCGTCGATGCGTTGTGGCGAAGTGGTCAGGCCGTCGATTTCGGAACGCTCGTCCGGTCCATCCCGTCACCACCGGTCGATCGGGTCGGTTTTCTCGACTTGGAGAACGTTTTCCCGGCCGGCGATCGCTTCCAGTTGGCCTCGCGACTCAACACCGTCGCCGCTTCACCGGGATTTGAAGCCTGGCTCGACGGAGAGCCACTCGACTTCGGACGACTGCTCTGGACCGCGGACGGCAAGCCCCGGGTATCGGTGGTTTCGATCGCCCACCTCTCGGACTCCCAGCGCATGGCATTCGTCACGCTCCTCGCCGGTCAGGCCATCGCCTGGATGCGATCTCAGCCAGGGACGTCGTCACTCAGGTCTCTCTTTTTGATGGACGAGGTCTTTGGGTATCTGCCCCCGACTGCCAACCCCCCGAGCAAACCGCCGATCCTCACTCTCCTCAAGCAGGCCAGGGCCTTTGGTCTTGGGGTTGTTCTGGCCACCCAAAACCCGGTGGATCTTGATTACAAGGGTCTTTCCAACGCCGGCACCTGGTTCCTCGGTCGTCTGCAAACCGCTCGCGACAAGGCCCGCGTGCTGGATGGACTCGAGGGCGCCGCATCCGGAGCGGGCCGCTCCTTCGATCGAGGCGGGTTGGATCGAATCCTGTCGGGTCTCGGTCAGAGGACATTCCTCCTGCACTCGGTGCACGACGACGAAGAGACGGTATTCAGCACCCGCTGGACGATGGCCTACCTACGAGGCCCGCTGACGCGTGAAGAGATCCGACGGCTCGCTGGAGATCCGGTCGTGCGGGCCGAGGTCGATCGACCCGTCGAGACGAACGAGTTCGCGGCCGCCGCAGGCCCGCGGCCGATCCTGCCTCCCGGTGTGAAGGAGGTGTTCCTCGCACCCGAGGCTTCCAGGACCGCGTCATCTTCGGTGCACTATCGTCCGGCATTGCTTGCCCGTGCACGCGTCCGCTTCGGCAGAACCGGGTCTCGATATGACTTCGATCGGGAGATCGTGCTGATGACGCCGGCCGGTGATTCGCTCGGCGAGTCGGCCTGGGACGGGGCCAGCGAATTCACCTCTCCACCCGCGATCGAACCGGCTCCTCGCTCCGGAACATTCGCGAGCCTGCCGGGTCCGCTATCCGTCCCGAAGGGTTACGCAACGCTCGCCGGATCGCTCAAGGGCTGGCTTGGACGCACGAGTTCGATGACGTTGTGGAAGGCCGCTTCGATCGACGAGGTCAGCCGGCCGGGTGAGTCGCAGGGGGAGTTTCGGGTGCGCATCGGCCAGCGTCTCCGCGAGGCCCGCGACGCCGAGCTCGACCGCGTCGGTCAGCGGCACGCCACGAGGCTCTCGTCGCTCGAGACCCGTATCGAGAAGGCCCGTCAGAAACTTGAGAAGGAGAAGGCCCAGGCCAAGGACCATTCTCTCCAGACGTATGTCTCGATCGGATCGGCCGTCCTTTCGGCATTGCTCGGCCGTCGAGGAATGAGTTCCACCACGATCGGCAAGGCAGCGACGTCCATGCGTTCGGCGAGCCGCTCCGCCCGGCAGCAGGCGGATGTCGCCCACGCCGAGGAGAGCCTCTCGTCGCTTTTGGCGTCGAAGGAGGAGTTGGAGACACAGATCGCAGCCGAACTCGACCAGATCCGACTCGAGGCCTCCGCCGACCGCGTGGCCCTGGAGGAGGTGGTCATACCGGCCAAAAAATCGGAAATTGCGGTCGAGGAGGTGGTCCTGGCATGGGTACCGAGCTGATGCAGACTCCGGCGGGGCCTTCGCACCGTGTGCTGGTCGACTGTCCGGACCGGCCGGGCCTGATCCATGCGATCACAGGTGTGCTTTTGACCCGTCGCCTCAATATCGAGGGAACGCAGGAATATGTCGATAGCGAGGCTCGGCACTTCTTCTTTCGCGCAGAAGTATCGGGTGACGGACCGCTCGACACTCACGGGCTCGAACTCGAACTGGTGGAGCGGCTGCCGTCGACGGCCCGGGTCAGGGTGGCGCCATCCCCCCGTCAGACGATCGTGGGGCTCGGCACCCGCGAGCCCCACTGTCTCGGCGAACTTCTGCTTCTGGAATCGTGCGGGGAACTGCCGGGGCGCATTGAGGCGGTCGTCGGCAATCACGACACGCTGCGGGGCCTAGCCGAGCGGTTCGGAAAGAATTTCCACCATGTCCCTCACGAGGGACTGTCCCGCGACGCCCATGAGGCCCGACTGGCCGAGGTACGCACCGCGCACCAGTCGTCTCAACTCGTCCTCGCCCGGTGGATGCGGGTCCTTTCGCCCGGTTTCCTTTCACGGTTCAGCCGCCCGCTCGTCAATATCCATCACTCGTTCCTGCCGGCCTTTGCGGGAGCGCAGCCCTACCGCCAGGCATTCGAGCGCGGCGTGAAGGTGATCGGAGCGACGGCCCACTTCGTCACGGCCGAACTCGACGAGGGCCCGATCATCTCGCAGGGTGTGATTCCGGTCGATCACACCTACACCGCGCAGCGGATGGCTCAGGCCGGACGGGACGTCGAGAAACTCGTGCTCGCTCGTGCAGTGACACTCGTGCTCGAGGATCGCGTCATGCTTCACGGATCGCGGACGGTCGTCTTCGTCTGAGTCCCCAGGGGCGGGTCCTGCGCTAACGCTAACGAGACTCGCGGTCCGCGGCGCGGACATACTTGTGACACTGAGTGCACTTCATCGTGACCTCCATCCACGCGAGGGCCGCACCGTCGAGATTCTTGGCCCGGGCGGCAGCCCTGAGCGACTCGCAAGACCGCCGGAATTCACCACTGTGACGGGCGTACTCCTCGGTCTAAAAGGACCTGCCACCTCGACGCCTGACTCGCAAGCGCGAGCGCGTTGGCACCCCGTGCGATCGCTTCGAAGTCCTCCATTGCGAGGCCCTCGAGAACCTGCCCCGAATGGTCAAGTTTCATCCGCATGAAAGGGCCGACGTCATCCACCTTCGGACGCGCCGCAGAGTCTTCTCGCTGATCCTGGGCTGCCAGAAGGGAGATCAGCAGCAGCGAGAGACCGATCGCCACGAGCGACGACGACACGACGGCATTCCATCCCAAGATGGCTGATCGATGGCTTACGACGGGATCCTTTCGGCGCGGTGAACGATGGTGGGAATCAATCGACGATGCGGTCACTCCACGAGGCCGAAGTCCTCGTTATACCCTTCCTGAACAACGGCGTTTTCCTGCCGTTCGTGATCAAGCAGCCGCCGGCTGAACGCCTCGAACCTCGCGGCCAGCCGTTTCCACGTTCCCTGGCGACCGGCCAATGGTTTGTCGCTGAGAGCCCTGCTTTCGGCGACGAAACCGTCCAGTTCCGCCAAGAGCAAGGGGTGTTCCGCCAGCACTTCCCGAACCCTTCGCGCAAGCCGGGGCAGCCGCACCGCAGACTCCTCCATGAATCCCCCCTGTTCCTCCTGATGGAAGTGAGACGAGACATGCTCTCGCAAGTGGATGACCTCGCCTTTAAGCCGTTCAGCCGCGGTGCCGTCGCCGCGTTCCGGCTCCCTCAAGAGCGATCGCACCGCCGAGAGAGCGGCGTGCAGGTCGCGGTGTTCGCAGAGGACATGGCCAAGGACACCCTGATCAGGACGATCGTTCGCAAGCATGTCGAGAGACTCCGGACCGGTCTCGGCCCCCCGATCGCCGATGACCTCCACCGCATGATACGGAGCCCTCGCCCGACTGGACCGCCGTCACCGGGGCCGAATCGTCATACCCGCCCGGGGTTTCCAATCCTTTGGCGGACACTTTCTCGCGATCGATGGGATTTCGGTATCCTCGCCCCGTCCGATAGCGTCCGTGCCGATCCGTTTCGAAATCGGAATCGCGACCGCGGACGGCCGGCTCCCCGCGAGGACACCTCCATGCAGCGATCATTCAGTCCGCTCCTGCTCACCGCACTCGTCGGCCTGACCGCCGGTTTTCATCCGTGGTCGGCCTGTGGTCAGCAGGTGACCGTCGAGGAGGTGACGCTTGAAAACGGAATGCAGTTTCTGCTCATTCCGCGAAACGACCAGCCCAATGTCGTCAGTGCCGGGTGGGTGGCCCGTGTCGGCAGCGTTAACGAGCGGCCAGGGATCACCGGCATCAGCCATTTCTTCGACCACATGATGGTCAAGGGGACGGACACGCTCGGCACCCGCGCTCCGGAACGTGACGCCCGCTATCGCGTTGACC
>JBJTBB010000374.1:0-3328 GCA_046091125.1 Planctomycetaceae bacterium | reverse complement strand
CTCCAGATGGTTCGTCGCTTCGGTGTCGTCCGAGGCGCCGGCCCCCGGTACCGAAGGCTGGGGGCGATGGTTCTTGACGATCTCGTCGACAGCGTCCGGAGAGCTTCGCCAACCGCCGGGCGGCGGCTCGATCTCGAGCGTGTTGACGACACCGTCGGACGGGTCGACGACCCGAACGAGATGATTGTTCGTGTCCGCCAGCCAGAGCACGCCCGCACCGAACGAAAGCCCGCCAGGTTCATCGAACTGCGGGGGGTCGTCGAGCGATCCGGACTCACCACTGCCGGCAAGCGTCCGAACCGCACCGCTCTGGATGTCTACGGCCCTGATTTTGTTGTTGTAGGTGTCGGCGACGAACAGCGTGCGTTCATGTAATGCCACGCCGAGAGGATGCTGAAGGCGGGCTGTGTCGACATCGCCGTCGATATCCCCGAAGGTGAACAATCGTGCCGCCTTGAGTGCCGAGGTGCCTACGAGCGTCCGCACCTCGCCCTCGCCGGAGAGTGGCACGATCCGAATCGAGCTGCCTTCGCTGTCCGCCACGTACAGGAGTGAGTCGTCACCGGCGAGGCCTGAGGGCTGCGCAAAACTCGCCGCACCTTGGGCGTAAGGAACTCGCGGCATGAGTGGTCCGTCCACGATGTCCTCTCTTCCATTCCCCGCGAACGGGCCGATTTCCGATGCATCCAGCGGCATTCGCCAGATTTGATGTGGCCCCGCCATGGCGATGTAGAGGAACCCGTCGTGAACGAAAAGATCCCATGGACTGTTGAGTGGCGTCTCCGACGGATTCCCGACGAAACGACCATCACGACGAGTCGGGACGAGCCCACCCTCACGACGATCGAGCCGTGTTCCCGGCCAGGGGCCACGGGCCTGCGCACCCGTACCAGCCACTGATCGGACGACGCGCCGCTTGAGGGCCGCCTGACGCACGAGGTGATTCTCCGAGTCGGCGATCCAGAGAGTGTCGGCGTCGGAAAGGGCGACGCCCTGAGGTTGATTGAAGGTCGCCACGTCGAAGCTCCCGTCGGCTGCCCCCACGGCTCCGGATCCGATCGTGGACTCGACCCTGGCCGTGATCCTGCCGTCGGAATCATCGATCCGAGTGACGAGGATGCGGTTGTTCCCGGAGTCGGAGATTAAAAGACGATCACCCGCGACGTCATAGAGCACTTTGCCTGGAAACCGCAGTGGGCCTGGCGACACGAGGACTTCCCCGGGGAATCGCATGGGGCGATCATCGAGTGTTCCAGACTCGCGAGCGCGCTCGATCGCCTTCTCGAAAAACTCCCGCAGCTGCTCGAACGTCACCTCGCCCGATTCTCCCGCGATGAGCTTGCCTTCCGGGTCGATCACCCGCAGGCTCGGCCAACTGGACACGCGGTAGGCATCCCAAATGCGGTGGTCCGCATCGTTGACGACGGGATGCCGGATCCGATGCCTGAGAATCGCCTCCCGGATGTTCGCATCCAATTTTTCCTCGTCGAACTTCGCGGAATGCACGCCGATGACGACGACTTCATTGGGAAACGCCGCTTCGAGCTTCGCCAGCTCGGGCAGGATGTGCATGCAGTTGATGCAGCAGTAGGTCCAGAAGTCGAGCAGCACGAACTTGCCACGGAGGTCCCCTATGGCGATCGGGCGATCCGCGTTGAACCAAGTGAGACCCTTCTCGAATTCCGGCGCACGCGGCCGCTGCTCGACCGGGCGATCCGTCGCTCGGTCCGTGTCCTGGGCGGTCACGCGAGGGGCGTGCGATGCCCAGAAGGCTAGGAGCACCGCCAGCGTTCGTAGACCGGTTTTCACGTCCATACCGTTCCCCATCCCGTCTCCGGGAAAAGAGCCATGCCCGGAAGAGCTCCCGCGACAGCATCCGTGCTTCGGGTTCCGCTCCGTGGTACCAAAACTTCTCAATCTCTCCCGGGCATGGCTGAAAATGTCACGCTGTCAGTTCATCCAACCTCCGACGAAACTCTGGCATCTCGGCGGCGATGAACTGTCGCCACGCCGCCGGATCCCAGATCTCGACACAGATCGCCGCGCCGACCACCACCACTTCCCCGCCAGGCTCGACGCCGAGAAACTCGCGGAAGCTTTCGGGCACGACGAGCCGTCCGCGGACCGCGAGGGTGACCTCCCTGTGCCGAGTGGAAAGCAAGCGACCAAGGTCCTGAACGTCGCCAACCCGGCGAGCAAAGACACCGGCTTCGAGCTTGGTCCTGAGGACTGAAACATGCGATTGGATGCGGGGTTCCCACTCCGTCGCCTGCCAGAGTGAGAGACATCCTGCTCGCTCCTTCGCCAGCAGGCAGCGATCGCCACCGGCCATGAGGCGATCGGAAAGTTCAGCGGGAATGGCGAGCCGATAGCGTTCATCGAGCCTTCGGATGAACTCCCCGAGCAGCAATCCGTCACTGGTGTCCATGGAACTGTCCAACTCAGGCCGTCACCATCCATGGCCCTCGGCGGCTTGAGGTCGCTGAGGAAAGTACCAAAAAATAGAATAAAGGGACAAGAACCCACAAGATAAGCCAAAAAAATTGGCTTAGAGGGCATCTATTCCGATTTTGGCACTATAAATGCTGACAAGGATGATTGCCAGCAAGCCAAAGAATCCCTCGACGACCGCGATCACGGGAACGAGCACCCAAGGGGATCACAGCCAGCCTTGAGAAAGGGCGCGGAATTGAATCCGCTCTCTTTCGGGCGGCGTGGAAGCGAGCGTACCGCAGGATTCGTGAGGGCGGTCGGGTCGACGGGACAGCGCCTAGTGTCGGCACTCGTCACAGGGCTCGCCATCCGCCTGGCCCATCTCGTCTGAATAGGCCTTCAGAGCCGCAGCTTCCTTCGAAAGCTTGAATTCAGGACCCGCAGGAAAGTACTGGATGTCATCCTGCAGGTAGTACGGACTTGGCAGCGTTTGGCCGCCGATATCCACCTGACAGCCACCAAAACCGATCACCGCAAGGCCGGCAGCCACCAGTGCCATCGTTCGTCTCCTTGACGAAGAACCAGTGCCAAACGGACGCAGCCCGTTGGAGGTCGAGGAAAGCGGCTTCGACTCGGACGCCTGCCAAGTAGTGCTCACCACGGTCTGCCCAACTCTTTTAGCTGTTTCACGATTGATGAACGTCATGGCGGCAATCTCCCTAGCCGAGGCCCACCGGCCACGCACAACCGTGCTGACCGGAAGAATCCGAACCTCCAGCGGTAACTGAATCGGTCACTGCAACCGGAAAACTTTGGGCTGATTCGCGGAAGCAATTGAGCCGGGTCCTCCCAAGAACACCAAACACCCCATCTTCGCTGCCCGCCGGTGTTGCTC
>JBJTBB010000373.1:0-3846 GCA_046091125.1 Planctomycetaceae bacterium | reverse complement strand
TTCGTGGGCATCGATGTCAATCCAAACCACACCGCGTCGATCGAAAAGGACATCGCGGCGGGCGGACTCACCAACGTCCGCATCGTGACGGCCGATTTCAAGCACGCGCCCGATGACCTCGGGGCGTTCGATTTCGTGGCCATGCATGGCGTCTACAGCTGGGTCGCGCCCGAGGTCCGCGAGGCTGCGATCGCACTCGTTCAGCGGTCGCTAGGGCCGGGGGGACTTGCGCTGGTCAGTTACACCTCGCTGCCGGGCTGGGCGCATCTGCAGCCGATCCGCGGCATCCTTCGGCAGTATGCAGCCCTTCGCGCCGGCGACAGCGGTCAGAAAGTTCGCGATGCGTTGCAGTACCTGGTGTACATGAGGGACAAAAAGGCACAATATTTCGAGGACAACCCGCGGGCGGCGGCCTACGTGGACGGCATTCTCAAGCAGGACGTGCGGTACCTGGCCCACGAATATCTCAACGAGCACTGGACGACCTTCTATTTTTCGGAGGTGGCCGGCGCCATGAGGCAGGCCGACCTGTCGTTCGTCGGCAGCCTTCCGGTCTTCACGAACTTCTGGGATCTCTGTGTCCGACCCGAGTTCCAGGAGCTCTTCCGCACCACGACCGATCGGCTCGTCACCGAGGCCCACAAGGACTTCTGTGCGAACACCGCCTTTCGTTGGGACATCTACTCCAAGGCTCCTCGAGCGATGGCATCGATCGAGGACAGGCTGCGGGATACCGATGACCTCCACTTCCGCGTGGCCCGTCAGGACCTCAAGCTGCCTTATCAAGTGAACCTGGGCGTCGTCACGTCGACGGTGCAAGGGCCGCTCTACGAAGCGATCCTTCGACAACTCGGCGACAAGAGCCTCAGGCTGTCGGAAATCCTTGCCGCGAAGGATCTCTCGGGGACGTCGCCGGCCGATCTGGCACGGGCGGTGGATGCGGCCGTTGCCATGGGCATGATGGACGTGACGGCCGGTGCGGTGGTGAAAGCCGGCCAGTTGAACGACAAGTCTGGAAAGGTTCGTCTGCCATCGAGATTCAATGCGACGATGCTTAAGTCTGAGAGCCTCGGAGGTCGACCCGTGGCGCTCGCAAGCGAGGTGTCCGGGACCGGTCATTCCGTCGGCGATTTCGATGCCGCGATCCTGCAGGAGCTTG
The DNA here is from genome assembly GCA_046091125.1 of Planctomycetaceae bacterium. Classification (GTDB taxonomy): domain Bacteria; phylum Planctomycetota; class Planctomycetia; order Pirellulales; family UBA1268; genus UBA4655. The sequence continues at coordinate 2,687 of JBJTBB010000373.1, read as the reverse complement.
CGGAAAACGGTCGAGACGGGTTGGCCCGGCGTGTCGAGGAGCGTCTGGCGGGAAGCGGTCGATCGCTCCAACAGAATGGGCAGCCCGTGAACGATCCGAAGATGCGTGGGGAACTCGTTGAGGGGGCCTGCGAGGCCTTCATGAGCACGAGTCTGCCGCAACTCGCCACGCTCGGAATCGTGGAATTCTCCTGATCATCGAGCCAATCGAGGCTCCCGGCCTGCACTCCGACCCGTGCAGGGGACGTCAGGCCTCCGCCATTCGGACGGATCGCACATGACGGTCGACGGCCGCCGTCACGAGCCCCGTGAACAGTGGATGCGGCTTCGTGGGCTTACTCGTGAACTCCGGGTGGAACTGGACGGCCACGAAGAAGGGGAGGTCAGGCATCTCGACGATCTCGACGAGACTTCCATCGGGGCTCGTACCCGAAACCATCAGTCCAACGGCCTCCAGTCGCTCCCGGTACCGCTCGTTGAACTCATAGCGATGACGGTGTCGCTCGGAAATGTGTGTTGTTCCGTAGGCTTGCCATGCACGGCTTCCATTCGAGAGTACGGCGGGCTGTGCGCCGAGTCGCATGGTTCCCCCCTTCTCCTCGATGCCGCGCTGCTCTTCCAGCAGGCAGATGACCGGATGTGGGGTGGAGCGATTGAACTCCGTCGAGTGGGCGGCCTCCAGTCCCGCAACGTGGCGAGCCACCTCGATCACCGCGCACTGCATACCCAGGCAGATGCCGAGGAAAGGCAGATGACGCTCGCGGGCGAATCGGATCGCCTCGACCTTGCCCTCGATGCCCCGCTCCCCGAAGCCTCCCGGCACGACGAGCCCATCGAACCCCGCCAGCAACCGCTCCGCACCCTCGCGCTCCACGTCCTCGGCCATGATCGGCTGCACCCGCACCTGAGAGCGGCAGGCGATGCCTCCATGATCGATCGCCTCGTAGATACTCTTGTAGGCGTCGCGATGCTCGGCGTACTTCCCCACCACGGCAATCGAGACCTCGTGCTCGGGGTTGCGGAGGTGGTGGAGAAGGTCCCGCCAGCCCTCGAGGTCGGCCGGCGGCGCCCGCATGCCGAACCGTCGAAGCACCAGGTCGTCGATCCGGTTACTGGCGAGGGAGAGCGGAACCTCGTAGATCGAGAAGTCCTTGTCGCGTTCCTCGATCACGCAGTCGAGCGGCACGTTGCAAAACAGCGCGATCTTCTCCCGGTCGGATACGTCGAGCGCCCGCTCGGTGCGACAGACGAGCAGATCGGGCTGGATGCCGATCTGCCTGAGAATGCCGACGGAATGCTGCGTCGGCTTGGTCTTCAACTCCCCCGCCGCCTTGAGATAGGGCACGAGCGTCAGATGGATGAACATGCAGTGCTCTCGGCCCACGTCGAGCGGGATCTGGCGGATCGCTTCGAGAAAGGGAAGGCTCTCGATGTCGCCGACCGTTCCACCGATCTCCGTGATCACGACATCGGTCTCTTCGTCGGCGAGCCGCCGAATCACCCCCTTGATCTCATTGGTGATATGAGGGATGACCTGAACCGTGTCACCGAGAAACTCTCCGCGACGCTCCTTGTTGATCACAGACAGGTAGATCTGTCCGGTGGTGAAATTGCTGTCTCGCGTGAGCGGCATCGCAGTGAATCGCTCGTAGTGGCCGAGGTCGAGATCGGTCTCGCTCCCGTCGTCGAGCACGTACACCTCGCCGTGCTGGTAGGGGCTCATCGTGCCGGGATCGACGTTGATGTAGGGATCGAGTTTCTGCATCTTGACCCGCAGTCCGCGGGATTCGAGCAGCATGCCGATCGAGGCGCTCGTGAGGCCCTTGCCGAGCGAACTGACCACTCCCCCCGTCACGAAAACGTGCCGTGTCACGGCGAACTCCTTTCCTGACTCACGACGCGGAATGACGGCATCGTAGCAGCCTGCGCAAAAAGTCCGTTCACGACCACTTTCAGCGAGCAAAAAGCAGGTTTCTGGTGAGATGTGCGTGCACGCCGCCGCCTCTGGGCAGCGGCATGCCGGCCCAATCGGATGGAATCGTGGGCACCAGGGCCGGATCCGCAGGGCCATGGCAGCTGTCCAGCTCAGGGTACGTGGATCGTTTTTTGACGTATCCTTTGAGGACTCCCCGGCGACCCCACGTTCATGCACGCGTCCGGTTCGACATTTATGACGACTTCCAACCTGAGGATCCGGAGCCTTGAGCCGCTCGTGCCGCCGTCACGGCTGGCGGCGTTGTTGCCACTGGACGAGCGGGCCGCCACGACGGTCGTGGAGGGTCGTCGGGCCGTCGAGGCCGTGCTCGGAGGACAGGACGACCGACTGATCGCCGTGGTGGGGCCCTGTTCGTTTCACGACTGCGATGCCGCCCGCGAGTACGCCGAAAGGTTGCTCGATCTCTCGCGCAGGGTTGCCGACACGTTGCTCGTCGTCATTCGGGTCTATTTCGAGAAGCCCCGGACCACGGTGGGTTGGAAGGGCCTGATCAACGATCCCCATCTCGATGACTCGTTCGACGTGGCCACCGGTCTGCGAATGGCCAGGGGTCTGTTGATCGACGTGGCACGCATGGGGCTGCCCGCGGCCACGGAGTTCCTCGAACCGATCACGCCGCAGTACATCGCGGACACCATCGTCCTCGGAGCGATCGGCGCACGCACGACGGAGAGCCCGACCCACCGTCAGAT
>JBJTBB010000372.1:0-16926 GCA_046091125.1 Planctomycetaceae bacterium | reverse complement strand
CCGATGTTCCAATGCGTCAGGGGTGATGACCTCGCGAACGTTTCTGGCTGCCGCTTCGGGCTGTTGCTCTGGCAGGACTCTGACAGACCGGTTTTCCGAATATCCGTTTTTCTAACCCAAAAGACTATCGTCGGGCCGACGGTCAAAACCTCCCGTCATTCGGGATGACCCTCCCGATCGTTACGGCCGTCATCTCCGGACGCTCTCATCGGAGGACTCGTCGGGAAGTCGGCCTGCCGCCGCGATTGCGCTGCGATCCATGAATCATGGGCCCACGGCCGTTTTCCCAAGCCTGTTCAGCCTGTTCGAATCGGCCGATCTGTTCGCGACCGCGGCTGGGCGTCCCCTTTCCGCTGTCTCGGAGCGAGGATGACGCGCACCCCGGAAGAACCGACGTGTTCGGTGAGGTCAGTATGGATCTCCGGCGACCATCCTGTACGCATACCGTCGATGTCCATGACGACCCTTCTGCCATCGGACAGATCCAGTACGAGCAGGAGTGGAACCTGTCCGGGATACCGCTTCACGATTCGAGCGATCTGATCCAAAACGTCGGTACCGTGGTCTTTCTCTGAAATCCGCAGCGAAAGGCCGCGAACGGGCAGCCTCCAAGCCTCGCTCACGGGTACCAGATCGTTCACGATGAGGTTCGTCTCCTCGCTGCCGGCGCGACGGTCTATCGTGCCCGTGACGATTACGATCGCATCCGGTTCGATTCGTTCCGCAAGTCTTGCAAACTCCTCGGGCCAGCAAATGGTCCGCACGATGCCGTCGACGTCCTCCAGATCGAACATCGCATAGCGAGTGTGCGTCGAGCCCTGCCGTGCCTGTTTCGTGTTCGACAACTTCAGGGCGGCGATGACACCGCCGACGACCACCTCGCTCCTTGGCTTCGCGTGCGACAATGAGGAGGTCGAATGGGTGCGGATCGCCGCCAGAACGGCTTCGTACTCGGAGAGCGGGTGACTGTGGACGTAGTATCCGAGGACCTCCTTCTCGAACGACCGCATCTCCTTGTCCGTAAGGGACGGCACGTCGCATGACGCCGGGGACTCTGTGACCGATCCCTCTTCCACCGATTCGAACAGGCTCTTCTGCCCACTTTTTCGGTCGATCAGCTTCGCGGCGCCCGCGGCCATGGCCTTCTCGATCGTCGAAAGCACCGCGGCCCTCCCGCGACCACCGACGAGCCCATCCGACAGCGCGTCGAGCGCGCCGGCCTTTGCAAGACTCTCGATGGCCGTACGGTTGACGACGGACGGGTCGAGGCGACCACACAAATCATGCATGTCTCGGAAGGGACCGCCTCGACGTCGTTCGGCATGGATCGCCTCGGCAGCCTGTCCACCGCACCCCTTGACCGCGGACAGTCCGAAAATGATCCGCCCGTCGAGCACCGCAAAGTCTGCGGTGGAGGCGTTCACGTCGGGTGGTAGAACCTCGATACCCATGCGCCGACAGTCCTCAACGTGCTCGACAAGGGCGTCCTTCTTCTTAAAGTTCCGGCCCTGAATGTCGCCCGAAAGAAGGGCCGCCATGAACTCCACCGGATGGTGGGTCTTCAGGTAGGCGGTCTGCCACGCCAGCAGTGCGTAGGCGGTGGAGTGGCTCTTGTTAAAGCCATATCCCGCGAACTTCTCGATCAACGCGAACACCTCGGCAGCCCGTTGTCTGGCGAGCCCCTTCGACTCGGCTCCCGCCACAAACTGTTCACGAAAGGCGGCGATCGTCTCGAGTTTTTTCTTGCTGATCGCCTTGATGCAGGTGTACGCGCTGGAAAGCTCGATATCGCCGAGCCGCTCCAGTATTCGCATGACCTGTTCTTGATAGACCATCACGCCGTGCGTTTCGGAGAGAATCTCCTGCATCACAGGATGGAGAAACTCGGCCCGCTTCCGGCCGTGCTTCACGTCGACGTATTCATCGACCATTCCCCCTTCGAGCGGCCCTGGGCGGTAGAGGGCGTTGACCGCCACGATATCGAGAAAATGATCCGGCTTCATCCGCTGGAGCAGATCACGGATGCCACCGCTCTCGAGCTGGAAGATCCCCTTCGTCTCACCACGGCAGAGCGTGGCAAACGTGGCGGCATCATCAAGCGGAAATGCGAATGGATCCGGCCGACGGCCCCCGGTGGATTCGACGAGATCGAGGGTCTTCGACACCACTGTCAGGTATCGCAGCCCCAGGAAGTCCATCTTCATCAGCCCCGCCCGCTCGACGTCGCCCATCGCCCATTGCGTGATCACCTCCTCCTTGCCCGTGACTCGCTGAAGCGGGACATATTCGACGAGCGGTCGGTCGGCGATCACTACCGCCGCGGCATGGGTCCCGACGTTTCGGGCGAGCCCCTCGATCCGTCCCGCGAGATCCACGAGCTCGCGCACCTCTGGATCGGCCTCACAGGCCTCCGCCAGCTGTGATCCCGGCGTGGTGGCCTCCTCGAGCGTGATCCCGAGTTGATCCGGAACGAGGGACACGATCTGATCCACGCGAGCGAGGGACATCCCGAGGGCCCGTCCGACATCGCGGATGGCTGCACGTGCCGCAAGGGTCCCGAACGTGCCAATCTGGGCGACATTGGCCTCGCCGTACTTCTGCTTGACGTAGTCGATGACCTCGCCCCGACGCTCCTTGCAGAAGTCGATGTCGATATCGGGAGCTTCACGGCGGTTTATATCGCGAAACCGCTCGAAGAGCTAATCGTATCGAAGCGGGCAGACGTGTGAGAGGTGAAGCGAATACGCCACGAGCGAGCCCACGCCGCTGCCACGGGCGGCCGCCGGTATGCCACGGGCCCGGGCGTGCCGAACGAAATCCCACACGATCAGGAAATAACTTGAGAAACCGAGCGTGTCGATCACGCCCAGTTCGCGTTCCAGTCGCTCGAGCACCTGTGGGTGCAGCGACTCGCCCGTTCGCTCCTCGCCTGGATCACGCCAGCGCTCCGTGACAGTGGCGTACCGTTCGACCAGGCCCTCGAGACACAGTCGCCTCAATTCAGTCGAGGCGGATCGCCCTTCAGGGACGTCGAAGCCCGGAAAGTGTCGCCGTCCGAGATCCAGTTCCAGCGATACACCGGCGGCGATCTCTGCACTGCGGGCGATCTGCTCATTCAGCCCAGGCATGCTTTTCAGCATTTCAGCCGGACTCTTGAGGTAGAACTCGTCGCTGTCCATCCGCATGCGCGCGGTATCGTTGCGAAACCGGCCGGTGTTGACGCACAGGAGGATGTCCTGAGCGACGGCATCCTCCCGGTTGACGTAGTGGCAATCACAAGTGGCTACTGCGGGCACTCCGATGTCACGGGAGATGTCGAGCGCGGCTTCCATCACGCGACGCTGGCTCTCGAGGCCGTTGTTTTGAATCTCGATGAAATAGCGATCACCAAAGGTCTTCGAAAACCATCCGGCGACACGCTTCGCCTCTTCACGGGCTTCCGGCTGATCGCCGCCAGCCAGAAGTTTGCGGGCAAACTCGCTGGAAAGGCAGCCGGAAAGGCAGATGATGCCCTCGGAATGGGCTTCCAGGATCTCTTTGTCGATTCGGGGCTTGAAGTAGAAGCCCTCGAGGAACGCCAGCGTCGCGAGCTTCAGCAGATTCCGAAATCCATCACGATCCTTCGCCAGCAGCGTGAGGTGAAAGCTCGAATCCTTCTGGCTTCCGGCATCCTTCTGAAAACGGCTGCCCGGGGCGATGTACGCCTCGTAGCCGACGATCGGATTGATGCCGGCGGCCCGCGCCTTTTCGTAGAACTCGAGGGCTCCGTGGAGGTTGCCGTGATCGGTGAGCGCCAGTGCACCCATGCCCAACTCGGCCGTCCGCGACACGAGACGGTCGATGACGCTTGCACCATCCAACAGGCTGTAGTGACTGTGGCAATGCAGGTGAACGAATGGAGGCGTTGTCATCCCTGTCCGTCACTCCGGTCGGTCTGATGGCAGTCGTCATCTCGCGGGCTTCCTGTCCGCCCGCCGTCCCCGGAGTGTACGGCACGACTGACGTCCTGCCACCCTTGGCTCCCTCGTCGTCGCGGGTCGCTCGTGCAGCGAGCGATGCATCGACCGTCAACCTGACGACCGAGTTCACGTCATTCGATGGCGACGGGTGATGCGAAGGGAAAACTCAGGATTCCGGCTCACCAATCTCGCGCAACAACCCTGCCAACGTCGCCTGCAGGTCGAGCACCCCCTGCCAATCGGCGAAATCGAGATTCACCGATTCGCTTCCAACGGCGACCACGACCCCCTCGGTCGCTTTGCGAAGCACGGACTGAATGTAGTCGAGCAGTTCAGAGAGCTCGGCGGCTTGAGCCGGTCCAAGACGGTCGGGTAGCCCCGGAGGTCCTCCCGGTAGCAACGGTGATCGGATGGCCCCGACGTCCTCGACGACATCCGATTCATGCACTAAGCGTTCGATGTGTTCCCCCATCCTCCTGGCGGCCTGTCCTCCAGGACGTCCGACGATTTCCGCGATACGACGGTCGATGTCGACGCGGGAGCCGACCAGAAGCAGAGACCGACCGAGGGCGATCATGTCTCCGTCCCGCACGATTCGCACCCGTATGTCCTCTCCATTGACCCGAGTGCCGTTGGTGCTCTCCAGATCGGTGAGGACGATCTTGTCGTTGTCCTCCTGCAACTTCAGGTGATAGCGACTGATGCGCTCGTCGTTGAGTTGGACAGAGTTGCCCTCCTCACGGCCGATCGTCACGGGCGTCGGGAGTCGATCAAAAACCTGGCCGCGATCGGCGCCGTGCAGCACACGAAGGGTGACGTATCGCATGGATCTGGGCCTGGCACCGGCGACTTTTCGAACCGCTCGTCCGTCAACCGGATGCGTTCCCGAACGACGTCAATCGTATTGTGCCAACGCGATCTTCGAAGAGCGACCGGAATTCGATGTCGGCCCAGGATGATGGGATATCGGTCGCCGAGAGGCTACCGAACCGTCCCGGTCGTCGGCCGCCGAGCCACCTGCACCCGAGCGACGTACTGTTCAGGGCTCGCCATGAAGGCTCGCCGCGTTTCTGCGGAGGCAAACAGATACAGCCGGCTGTCATGTGCTGCCGAAAATGCCCGCCGGCCGGCCACCACGACCCCCCTTTCACAGGCGAGCACCGCGTCGTTTCCCCCGAGTGCTGGAGCATACCACTCGGGATTGGCCAGAAACGCCCGCTTCTCCTCCGTTCCAACGAACCGATACGTGCGACCGAGGTGGGTGGCGGCGACAGAGTCACTGCCGCGAACCCATGCCCCGCGGGTGACGACACAGACCGGACAGTAGCCGTCGAGGGCCACCTGGACACCGGATTCAGAAGGCACACCATCGGCTGCAAGGGCGTCGGTGACTCCGGACGCGTCCGCAGCCCCTTGATCCGATACGACACTCGCTTCCGCGACAGCCCGGGTGTCCTTCGCGGGAGCGGCTGCCCGACGAGTGGCATTGCATGCTGCGACGATGAATTCGGCAGGATCGACCGGACACTCGAACTTTGCCAAAACCTCCTGCGAATCGTTCGCGATGATGCAGGCGGTCGGGACGTTCGACACTCCCATTCGCCGTGTGGTCCAGGGATCCTCTGATGTGCTCACTCGTACCGGTTCGAAGCAATCCGTCAGCAGGCGGGAAGCCTCCACCGACTCGGCGAGGACCTCTTCCAGAGCGATGCTTGGCTGGCTCCAGGCAGCAACGAAAACGACGATGACGGGCCGACCACTGACGGCCGAGGCCGCCTGCGCTGACGTCAGATCACGATGCCATGAAACGGGCACGCCTTCCTCTGCCGACGAAACGGCGCGCTCTGAAACCGTCTCTCCGCTCACGATCACCGTTTCCGCGCGAACGGGGAAAATCGCAACTCCCAGTGAGAAAAAAAGCCCGATCGATATTCGACGGCACGTCGTGCAACGCATGGATCGTTCCTTTGGACCGGAGAGTAGAGGGTGTATCGGTCCACAGGATCTTGAACATGGTGAGAGTCAGCCGGTGCCTGGCGATCTCCGCCCAGCTTCCTGGCACGGGGCCACTTGCCCCGTCCTGCCAGTTTGTCGTAAACGCCGCCGTCAGCGTGTTATGATGCGAGAACGCGCCCGTGGCTCAATTGGATAGAGCATCGGTCTTCGGAACCGAGGGTTGCAGGTTCGAGTCCTGCCGGGCGTACTCTGATGATTGCTTGGGACCGCCCGCACCCGCTCTCTTCGGCTCCAAGGTCTTTTGCAGGGAACGGAACCCGTCGCTGGTTCGTCGACCGACGGCACTCAGTTCGAGGGCGTCTTTTCCGAAAAAAACCTTCAAGTCGGCTCGTGAGGCGGTCGAACCGGTCGATTCAGCATCGATGAATTCGAGCGACGTCACACTGCCAGCCTGAATCTCATCGGCCTCCAGTCGCCCGACGCGCATCGTTTCAAATTCACCATGCGGCACGAGGACTGCGCGCATGGAGAGACCGATCGACAGAAACAGCAGCGGGTAAATGGTCCAACGTTCTCGCGTGTTCATGGCCGGCTCCGGGGCTGTTGCGCTGCATGGCGATCGTGATCGGGGTGGAGTGGGAGGCCCCGCTCCGTCTGGAGACCAATCAATCGCCGTGAAGTTGGCGAAGACGTCCCGAAAGCCGGAGCACCAACTGTGTCCGCTCGAACTCGCGGAGCCAGTCATCGACAACGGCGGCACGCTGATCCGCAGGGGGTCCGACGACACCGCTCGCGCAGGACGATCCCGTCTCAGCCGCGATGGCGGCTCGATAGGCAGACAGCGTGCGATCGCCATATGCGACCACTGGATGGAAATCTTCCGACAGGAACAGGGCGACCGGCACGCGTTGACCACCGCAGACCCTGAGATGGGCGGCGATGCTTGGAAGGGCGTCTCGGTCGAGAAACCTCGGCATCACGACCGGAGAGGCTTCCGCGAAGCGGGCGAAGATCGGGCACTGATTGACGCAGTCGCCACACCAGGTACCGGACAACACAAGCACCGGCATGCGTCTTACGAATGTCGCCAGCAGCCGCTTGTATGATTCGGAAAGCGAGATGCCGGCGAGAGAGGCATTCCAACGGGTTCGCTGCTCGGGAGTTGCGTGCCTCTCGAGGTACTCGGTGTAGGGAAGTGACGCCTCGTAGGCCTCCCGCCATTGTTCGGCCGACGGCGGGGCGTGACTGCCGGCAGCGTTGGTTCCGAAATCCGCTGCCATGTTCACCGTAGCCTGAGCGGGACGTGTCATTGGCTGTTCTCCGACGAATGCGCATTATTCGAACACGAACCGGATCGATCACGGTGAGAAAGCCCTTTGATCGAGCCCGTCGCGGGGATGATAGCCGCTTCACGCCAGGATCGGGCGTGGCACGCTCGGCCTGCACCCCCGGTTGGGTCGCGCTCACGAGCCGAAGGCGGCTATGGCGGTTCACGGCCGGCTGGCACCTGACGCACCAGTGAATCGACGTTCGGGTCACTCCGTTAGACGGAAAAAAGCACTGTAAAACGAGGCCAAAAGAAGGTCTTGACCCATGACAGAGGCCTCCGTACGGTCCCTTCCCATGTGCTGAGCGGTTCCGCCTGACGCGGCAGCCGCCCGACAGACCAATCGCTCCCGGAAACGGTTCAGGTTCTCCGCCCCCCTGGGACCTGGACCGTTCCGGGGGCCTTCTTGCGCCGCAGCACATCCGTTGGCGTTGAGCCTGTTATTCTGGCAGCCTCCCATGGGTGTTCCTCGAGCTCCTTCCGATGCCCCTTCGGTCGCCCGACGGTCAGGCGAATCGCTGATTCGCTGGATCATGGGAGCGGTGCTCGCTTGGGGCTGCGTCCAGGCCGCTGGAGCCTGGACTCTCAATCATGACTGGCGCCGACCGCTGATGGTAATGGGCTGCGTGGTCGCGTTTCTCGGTTTTTGGTCGCTCCTGCTGCGGAGCCGCAACCGAGCGATCCGGCCAGAGGTTGCCGAGCCCGCCCGAGACCGCGAATAATCTCCCATTCATCCGGTCGAGGGTCTCGCCACGGTCGACTTGCGCCGTCGAGAAGGCTCGCCGTTTCTGAGAAAGAATCGCTCGCTTCCGATTCTATCCAGGCTGCTCGAAGCGAGGGGTCCTGTGGGAGTTCATGGCATGGCGATCTCTCTTGGCACAAGTCTCGACAATGGACTCGTCCCGGTCGAGTTGCAACGCCCACAGGTGGTGCTTGAGCACAGCGTCACGGGGCTGTCGATCGGGCAGTACCTCATTCGCCGCCTCTGCGACTACGGCATCCGTCACGTCTTCGGACTTCCGGGCGATTACGTCCTGTCGTTCTACAGTATGCTCGAGCACTCGCCGCTGGATCTCGTGAACTGCACACGTGAGGACTGTGCGGGTTTCGCGGCCGACGGGTATGCCAGGGTCAACGGCATGGGGGCGATTTGCGTCACGTACGGCGTCGGTGGCCTGAGCGTCGCCAACTCGATCGCAGGCGCCTACGCCGAGATGAGCCCGGTCGTGCTCATCTCCGGGGCCCCTGGGCTGCGCGAGCGCGCCGATGACCCGCTTCTCCACCACCGCGTGAGGGAGTGGCGGACGCAATTGGAGGTGTTCGACAAGCTCTGCGCGGTGAGCATGGAAATCACCGACGCAACCACGGCGTTTCGTGACATCGATCGCCTGCTCGATGTCTGCCACCGCCGCAAACGGCCGGTCTATCTGGAACTTCCCAGGGACATGGTGTCCGTGGTGCCCGACCAGATCCGCGGCTACCACGCGCCATCTGACAGAAGCGAACCCGGGGCCTTGGCGGAGGCGGTCCGGGAGGCTGTCGGTCGGATTGAAGCGGCTCGTCGTCCGATCATCGTGGCGGGTGTCGAACTGCACCGCTACGGCCTGCAGGACGACGCTCTCGCCCTCGCGGAGGCTGCCGGCATTCCGGTGGTAGCGACGATGCTCGCCAAAAGCGTCGTCAGTGAAATCCACCCGCTGTACGCGGGTCTCTACGAGGGTGCCCTCGGCCGCGAGGAGGTCACCGCGTTCGTCGAGGAGAGCGACTGCCTGATCCTGCTGGGGACCCTGCTGACCGACATCGATCTCGGCATTTTTACCGCGAAGCTCGATCCCGCGCGGACGATCTTCGCCACGAGTCAGGAGATCCGTATCAGTCATCATCATTTTCACGACGTCCGACTGGCCGATTTTCTGTCGGCGTTGGTCACGGCGAGACCGCGCGCCGTCAGGCGGCCCATGCCATCCGCCTTCGCCGCCGACGCCGATGTCGGACCGATCGACCCGGATCGCCCGATCACCACGATGCGACTCATTCGTCGGCTCAACGAGGTGATCGACGATCGCACGATCGTTGTGGCCGATGTCGGCGATGCGCTCTTTGCCTCGAGCGAATTGGTCATCAGGGGGCGAACGGAGTATCTCGCTCCCGCCTACTACACATCGATGGGCTTCGCGGTGCCGGCGGCCCTCGGCGCCAAGGTTGCGCGGCCTCACTTGAAGGTGATCGCGATCGTCGGCGACGGTGCCTTCCAGATGACCGGGATGGAGCTTTCGACGATCGTTCGTCGAGGCCTGGCCGTGACGGTCATCCTCCTCGACAACCGTGGATACGGCACCGAGCGTTTGATCCACGAGGGATCCTTCAATGACATCAATCCGTGGCGTTACGAACTCGTACCTCAGATACTCGGAGGCGGCACCGGCTACGACGTCCGCACGGAGGGAGACTTCGACAAAGCCATCACGAGCGCGATTGCAGATGATTCCGGGATGAGCCTGATCCGGGTCCACATTGGTCTCGACGACCGCAGCACCACCCTCGATCGCATCGGAAGAAGCCTCGCCCAGAGAGTGCAATCCCGGGCTTCCGGCTGACTCACTCCCCTTGCGCACGGGCACGCAAAGCGGTGCTCGAGATATCCATTGCGAACATTTCTCTCGGTATGAATCGGGTTTTACGGCGGAGTGACTCCGGGACGTCAGCCGTCGACGGATCGAGCCATCCACCATCCCGAAGCCGACCGAAGACGATCAGTTCCCGCACCGCGCCGGCGATCCGTTCCGCCGTCGCGGCGGCCTCGGCGACCGATCCGTGACTGTAGCGAGAATCAGCCAGTCGTGCGAACGTGTCGGCTCCCATGATGAATGTCGCGTCGCGGAAGATTTCCGTCTTTTCGACGAACGTCGCCGCCCGTGTCAACCAGAGCGCACGATCACTGCCGATCGCCTTCACCCTTGAGAGCAGTTCCACATAGTCGAGCATCGGCTTGTCGACATTGGTCACCGACAATTCGAAACTGACCGGCCTGCCCACGATTCTCTCGGCGACGTTCGCCATTTGTCGGTGACCGTCGTGGAGCGGGTCGAACGACCCAGGAAAGAGGAGTTGGCCTGCCGCGGGAGCCTTCGGGACCGCATGCGACGCGGCGGTCAGCCGCGCCGACTCCGCGTCGATCGCCCGACTACGACCCGCCAAGAGCCCTCGCAGTCCGGCGGAAGCCACGACAAGTTCCGTTTCGACTCGTTCGCCATCCAGCAGATCGAGGCCGTCGGCCACTCGGTGGCGACAAGCGTCCGAATGAATCTCGTCGTCGTGCAGCATCGCCCCGATGACGGATAAGAGGAACGTCGCCGCAAGCGACTCCTCGGCCGCGCGATCACGAGATCCCTTGGTCAGGTGGACGGATGCACAGAAGGTTCGATGCAATGTCTGCACCGCCACGTGTACCCGATGCTCACCGACCTTCGGCCTGGCCGTGACGAGGCTGGCCGTCCCCGCCGCACCCATGGCCCGCTCCGGCGTTGTCATCTCCACCGAGCGCTGCCAGGCGGTGATCGCGAGTCGACGCGACGCACGCGCAGAGCAGTACTGCTCCTGACGCCCACCCAAGAGCCGATCCATGGCCGCCGTTGCATACGGGATCAAACCCTCCATCACCACACGGCTCGCTCCGGGATTTCCGCAAAGCGACGCGATGGCGGAGGTGCCGCCCCCCGTGGCGACCAGTGACAGGGCGACCTGCCGGTCAGCCAAGCTCTCGAGGAGATTTCCCGCGGCAAGGTCTCTCATGATTCGGTCCCATTCCCGATCGAACCGGGGTCTGTCGAGCCATCCCGTGACGGCCCCGGCGACATGACGTCTGGAAGACGTCTACGAATCGAGTCGCTTGGCGACCCGGAAGACCTCATCGAAGGTGGTCGTGCCCTTGAGCACCTTCTGGACGCCGTCGTCGAACATCAGCCGCATGCCGTTGGCGACCGCAGCCCGTCGGATGTCCTGCGTAGCGGCACCCTGAAAGGACAATTCACGGATGCGACTCGACATGACCATCAATTCGAAGATCCCCAGACGACCCTTGTAGCCACTCTTTTGACAGGTCGCGCAGCCACGGCCACGCATGAACATCGCCGACTCCAGCATCTCGGCGGTCACGCCGGCCACTTCAAGTTGGCTCTCGAGCGGTTGGACAGGCTGCTTGCACTTCGCACAATTGACGCGCACCAGCCGTTGCGCCAGCACCGCGATGACGCTGGACGCCACGAGATATGCAGGAACGCCCATGTCGATCATTCGGGTGATGGCGCTCGGCGCGTCGTTGGTATGCAGCGTCGAAAACACCAGGTGACCCGTCAGTGAGGCCTGGATGCCCATCTGGGCCGTCTCGGTATCCCGCATCTCGCCGACCAGGATCACGTTGGGCGCCTGCCTGAGCATCGAGCGGATGATGCGGGCGAAGTCGAGACCGATGTTGTGCCGTACCTCGACCTGATTGATGCCCTGAAGGTAGTACTCGACCGGATCCTCGGCCGTGATGATTTTCGTATCCGGTCGATTCAGCTCATTGTGGGAGGCGTAAAGCGTCGTGGTTTTTCCGGAACCCGTCGGGCCGGTGACCAGAATGATCCCATTCGGTCGGCGAATGAGGTTCTTGAAACTGCGAAAATCCCCCTCGGAGAGTCCGAGTTGGCGGATGCCGACCTTGATGTTGTCCTTGTCGAGAATCCGCATCACGACCGATTGACCGTGATTGGTGGGAAGCACGCTCACCCGGAGGTCGTAGTCCTTGCCATCCGCCGTGAGCTTGATGCGACCGTCCTGTGGCCGGCGTCGCTCGGCGATGTCCAGCTTCGAGAGCACTTTCAGCCTCGAGAGGATCGCACCGAGGAGTCGCCGCGGCGGATTGTCCCGCTCCACAAGGCGCCCGTCGATCCGATAGCGTATCCGGATCCGATCCTCGAAGGGCTCGATGTGGATGTCACTCGCCCTCAGCTGGACAGCCTCGGTGATGATCAGCTGAACGAGCTTGACCACCGGCGCGTCGAGGTTGTCCTCCTCCTCGGCGGCAGCCTCCTGTTCGACGGCGGTCTCGGTGAAGTCGATCGCCGTATCGGTGAATTCCTGCAGCATGGAGTCGGCGCTTTCACCGTCACTCATTCCGTAACTGCGGTTGATGGCCTCGATGATCTCCTCCCGCACGGCGAGCACCTGCTCGACCGTACGATTGAGGATGAATTGCAGCTTTTCCTGGATGTCGAGGTCGGCCGGATCGGTCGTGGCGATCCTCACCGTGCTTCCCTCGATCGACAACGGGATGATCGTGTTCTCCCGAGCCACACTCTCGGGCACGAGACCCACGACGTCGCCGGGAATCTCCATGTCCGCCAGCGAAACGAATTTCGTCCCCACTGCCTTGGCGAGGATCTGCATCACCTTGGCTGCCGGTGCGTACCCCAGCCTGATCACCTCCTCGTGGAGGGGCTTCCGTGACTGATCCGCGAGGCGGGTGGCTTCGGCAAGCTGCTCGGAGCTCACGAGCCCGGCTCCTACGAGAGCCTTGCCGAAACCGCTGAAGGGTGCGTGCATAGAATCGTCAGAATACCACAGTCCCCGGCGCGTCGGCGCCGCCGTTCGAGCCGTCTTCCGGCGGGGACACGTGCAAGGGAACGCGGGCGATCACCGTCGAGGGGTCATCGAGGGAGACGACCGCCAGATCGCCTTCCGAGACGGAGTAGAGATGCGAATCGATGAGGACGCCACGCCCCACGGCAAACGCATGAGAGACCGACGCGAACGGCGCAAATCCCGCGGACGATACCGCAAACGCCTCCAGCCAAAACGAAACACCTGCCATCGGCTCCTCCGTGATCTCCCACCATGGACGCCACACGGTGACCGGAATCGCGAGCAGCCCCGATCCTCCCGGGAGCGCGGGATCGGTGTACGGCTCCGCGGCCCACAGGATCGCCCGATGGTCGTCTTCGGCCGTCGACCAGACCCATCCACCATCGCCGGCGATCTCGAGCACGTCCGTCTCGCGTGGAATCATGGGATCCGACACATCGAACAGCGATAGCTTGAGGTTCGACGGATCGGCACCGCGTCCGATGCCCACCAGGAGGTCGGGGCCGATGGGGTGCAGATGAGTCGAGAATCCAGGAATTACGAGTTCGCCGCGGATCGCGGGGGCGGAGGGCGTCGTGAGGTCGATCACGAACAGAGGGTCGACCTGTTCGAAGGTCACCACGTACGCCGTGTCATCGGAAAAGCGGACGGACTTGGTCTCCTCTCCGGGGGCAATTCCGGCGATGGAGCCGATGACCTGCAACTGGCCGGATACGTTTTCGAGCACAAAGAGATTCGTGCTCGCGGCCGGCCCCCAGCCCGTCTGGGTCACGACGCGAATCAAATCGTCAGGGGTGACATCGATCGCGAACTGGTCCAGCAGCAGACCGTCTACGCGCCCCCCGGCGACATAGGACAGATCTTCCAACGAGAAAACGTGGATCGCCGTGGACCCTCCGGTCCACCAGTTCAGCGGATCGGACTCCGCCAAGACGATCGCATCGCCGGTGGCGTAGACGGTGCCGGCGCGGCCGACCGTCGAGACGGTGCGGTCGAGGCCGATGCTGCCGTCGCCGGGGGTGAGCGTACAGCTGCTGACGAGGTCACTACCACCCCCGCGCACTGGCAGGTAGAGCGATCCCGGCCCAGCGAGCGGCTGTTCCAGACACGGGCCATCCGGTCCGCGGAAGGCGCGGGCCGAGGGTAGGACCCCGCTTCGATCATTCGCGGCCGAATCGGGACGACGCCTCGGCGATGGACGAACCGCTGCCATCGGGGCAGCCCAGACATTCTCGACGACGAGATGAATCGAGCCGTTCACGCCACGGCTTGCGACGACCCGTCCATCGATCCGCGTCGTCTCGAGAATGGTGGGAGACTCGGGGACGGCGACGTCGATGACCGTCACGACGACCTCCTCGGCCGATGTGCCACCAAACGGCTCGATCGCGCCGGTGGCGAGGCGACTCGCCGGCTCAACCTGCGGCATCGGCAGGATCTCGAGACTTCCGTCTTCGACGGCGTCGATGGGCATGGGCCACCAACTCCATGGCTCGACCTGTGAAAGGACCGTGATGATCCTGCCTTGGCGATAGAGGCGGTGGGAATGTCCCTCCAGCGTCACTCTCGAGACGACCGCCATGCTTTGCGGATCGGCATCGACGATCACCAGTTCACCCTGCCCCATGAAGCCGCCACCCGTGACCGTGACCAGGTGATCGCCGTCGGTCACGACGATGTCCGCCTCATCGACGCCGGCCACTTGGACGTTCGCGGACGGCATTCGTGCGGATTCAGCGGTCATGGACGAGGTCGCGGGGAATGCGACCGGCGAAGTGGACGCGGAGTCTTCCCCGACCGAAGTCAAGCCTGTGAGACGTGCCGAAAGTCGTGACTCCTGTTGATGCCGCATCGCTTGGCCAGCGAGCCAGCGACCGATCGCCGCGTCGTCCAGCGCCATCACCAATGGATCGTCGGCCTCTGTCGCGAACACCTCGTCCCGAACCCCGATGACGAGGCGGTCGGTCGCCGGATCGCCGAAGATGCGATCGGCATGGGCACCCGAATCGATCCTGTCCGAACCCGTTCCACCCAGGAGTGTGTCCTGACCCGATCCACCAAGCAGGGTATCGTCGCCGTCGCCACCCTCCAGCAGGTCGTCGCCACGGCCCCCGACCAGTACATCCGCACCCATTCCACCAACGAGCGTATCGCCTCCGCCCTGGCCCAACAGCCGATCGTTCCCGGCTCCACCCTCCAGGACATCGCGGCCAAATCCCCCTTCCAGAACGTCGTTGAGCGGTCCTCCCACGAGGATGTCGTCCCCGTCTCCTCCGATGAGCCGGCTCGTAACGGCGATTTCAATACGAATCTCGTCTCTGCCACGTTGTCCGTCGACGACGACGCCACGGAGGCTTGCCCGTGCTCCGCGGGCGACGAGACCGTCGTTCACGACAGCCTCGAAGGCCGCGGGATCCAGGGGGTCGTGTCTGATGAAGATGAGATCGTCGGCAGGCGATCCCCTCACGACGAGCATGCCGCGAGTGACGGCGGAAAACACCCCGCCGCCCGAGAGGACGGACCGCGACTCGAGTCGCTCGACGACGCCGAATCCAGATCGACGGTCGAACGATGGGGACCGGCGGGATCGCGAACCAACGGACCGACTCGATCGGTCAGACCCGACTGGGGTGGAACAACGCGCCTGATCGCGCAGCATGCAAGCACCTCATTCGCGGTTCCCGGAGGAACCCGAACGCACCCCTGTCTCTTGGGGCGGACCGTAAACGCCCACGCCAGAATCCGGAAGCCCATTTTGGGGCCGAGACCGGATTCCGGCAATGGGGCGCCTCATCCATTCGAATCGCCCGGGCCTTCCCGATCGATCCTCATCAAAACGCGGTCCTCGTCAGATCGCCCCGGCCGCCGTCTACCCGGTGCGGATGCGGACAACCTCGGCCAGATTCGTCACGAAGATCTTGCCATCACCGACCTGCCCGGTCCTGGCGGTGTTCATGATCTTCGAGATCACCGCCTGCGCCTCGTCGTCACCGACCACGACCTCGATCTTGACCTTCGGCAGAAAGTCGACCGAATACTCCGCGCCGCGATAGGTCTCCGTATGCCCTCGTTGCCGTCCGAAGCCCCGAACTTCCGTCACCGTCATTCCCTTCACTCCGGCAGCATTGAGGGCGTCCTTCACTTCCTCGAGCTTGAAGTGCCGAATGATCGCTTCAATCTTTTTCATGGTGTCTGTCTCCTCGGAATCGCCTGTACTCGAACTACGCAGTCCGCCCTGCCACCGGAATACGACCGGTCGAGCTTGAACGGAGCATACGGTGTGCCAATTGAATACTGCCGGCAGGCGAATGACGACTCCAGCGCGACCGACGGCTCTCCATCCGGCCGCGTGATTGGTCGGAACCACCTCTTATCTGCGACAAACAAGCCGGTTCAGCAGCGAGATGTGGTGTCGAAGACCACGTATTCACCGGAGCCATTGACCGCCAGAAGGCAGAGCAAGACTGTCACGACTTCGCGAATAACCGGTCCCGTGCGCCACGCCGATGATGCGCCGAGCGACCGTTTCCGCCGATCCTCGGGCCCGTTTGCGACTCCTCTCCTCAAGCAGGTAGCCTTCTTGGGAGTCGTTTGAAACCCGGTCAAAGACCACTTTCGAGAGGTGACCCAAGTCGTCGACGCGTCGGTAGGATACGCCCTGCCTGAAAGGCTCTGGACCGAGTTCATCGTCGGGGCCCAGCACGTCGGGCATGGGTCGTGGATCGACCGACCATACGGAGGCCACCTCGCGGCGATCGTTCCTCAGGAACGCCGGCACCACGGCGGTTGGTCTCTCGATCCCCTACATCCTGACGTCGAAGGCTCTTGGAAATGCCACGACGCCCCCGGCCAGTGACCGCATCGTGATGGGGGGCATCGGAATCGGCAACATGGGGTCGGGCGACCAGGGGGCGTTCCTCGGACGTGCCGACGTGCAGTACGTGGCCGTGTGCGACGTCCGTGAGAAGTGGCGGGAAGATGCCCGCGATCCATGCCCGGCTAGCTCACGGACGGCGCCACGCGCCCCCAACGCGACGGGGACCTCTGGCGCCGGCCCGC
>JBJTBB010000371.1:0-7465 GCA_046091125.1 Planctomycetaceae bacterium | reverse complement strand
TTTCTGAAGCGGATGTAGTTCGACCCCAGGACCGCCGAAAGAATCACGAGTGCCGGAAGGATTCCAAAGAGAAAGAGCCTGCGGCGAATGGTGAGAGGCGGGAGTCGCATGGGGAACCGGCGGAGTGACCGACGCGTGACTCCTCAAGCCTAGTTCGTCCCGCGGGGGGCGGTGGTCGGGCGAGGCCGCTTGGCAACTCAGAGCCGGATATGCCGATTATGCCGCTCGGAACGACCTGGCGTGTGGTTCGGTACGATTTGGTCGGTCACCCTTTTGAAACCTCGCCCCGGCTCCGGAACCCTACCCCACGATGAACCGACTTCCCACTCGCTGGACCGGCCAGGACCATGCCGCCATCCTGTTCGACTGCGACGGTACGATCGCTGACACCATGCCCGCGCACTACCGTGCCTGGGTCGAGGTCACGAAGGTGCACGGGATCGAGTTCGAAGAGGAGCGGTTTTACGCACTTGCCGGTCGACCGACCCGCGACATCGTGGCCACGCTGGCCGCCGAGGTGGGCGTCGTGATCGACATCGACCATGCGGCCCGCCTGAAAGAGGAGCGATTCCTGGACCAGATCGAGCACGTCGGCCCGATCGACCCCGTCGTCGACGTGGTCCGTCGGACGAGCGGTCGGATTCCAATCGCAGTCGTCACGGGAGGGCACCGCTCCGTGTGCCTCAGGATTCTCGCGCGGGTCGGCATCGCGGATTGCTTCGACACGATCGTCGCCAGCGAGGACACACTGCGGCACAAGCCGGACCCCGAGCCATTTCTCGAGGCGGCCCGCCGACTGGGCGTGGATCCCGGCGGCTGCGTCGTTTGGGAAGATAGCGACCTCGGCATCGCAGCGGCCGAGGCGGCGGGGATGGAATGGATCGACGTCCGGGCGTTCCGTCCACCGGGACGTTCTCGGACATGAGCGTCACACCCGCGGATATCGCGGCGGCCCGCGAAAGGATTCGCTCGGGTATTTACGAGAGCCCGTGTGTGCCGTCGGTACCGCTCTCCGATCTCACCGGCTGCCGGGTGTGGTGCAAGCTCGATCTGCTCCAGCGCACTGGCAGCTTCAAGGAACGCGGCGCCCGAAACGCGCTCATGCTGCTCGATGCGGCTGCGCGGGCGAGGGGAGTGGTCGCCGCGTCGGCGGGCAATCACGCGCTTGGATTGGCCTGGCACGGTCGCCTGCTCGGCATCCCGGTGAGCGTCGTGATGCCCCGCTTCGCACCGCTGGTGAAGGTCGAGACCTGTCGCCAACTCGGTGCGAGGGTGATCCTCGAGGGAACGAGTTTCGACGAGGCCCGGGTGATGGCGGCCCGCATGGCGGCCGAGGAGGGGCTCGCACTCGTGCATGGCTTCGATGACCCGCACGTGGTGGCGGGGCAGGGGACCATGGCCCTCGAGATCCTGGAGTCCCTGCCGGACGCCGAGGCCCTCGTCGTCCCCACGGGAGGTGGCGGACTACTCGCCGGGGTGGCCACGGCCGCCAAATCGATCAATCCCTCGATCCGGATCGTGGCCGTCGAGCCTGCTGCCGCGCCTGCGCTTTCGGCGGCGCTCGCGGCGGGGGAGCCGGTGAAGGTTCCCGTGCGGCCCACGTTGGCCGACGGCCTCGCCGTAGGCCGAATCGGCAACGTGCCCTTCGACATTCTGGCCCGCGGTTCCGTCACGGGACCTCTCGTCGATCGTGTCGCGACGGTCGACGAGGAGGCCCTGTCAATCGCCGTACTACGACTGGCTGAATTGGAAAAGACCGTCGTGGAGGGTGCGGGCGCCTCGGCCCTCGCGGCGCTTCTTGGCCCGGACGGAAGGGAGCTCGCCGGCCGCAAAGTGGTGCTCCTGCTCTGCGGCGGCAACATCGATCTATCGATTCTGGGGCGGGTGATCGACCACGGTCTGGCCACCGACGGCCGTCTGTGGCGATTCACGGTCACCGTCAGCGACCGCCCCGGAGGAATCGCGAGGCTGACGGCATTGATCGCCGAAGCGGGAGCAAGCGTTCAGGAGATCGTGCACGACCGCACCTTCGGGAGTGCCGACGTTTTTTCCGCCACGGTGGCCGTGACGGTGCAGACAGCCGGGCGCGAACAGTTCGAGCGGCTCGCCGATCGCCTGAGGAACGAAGGCCTCCATCCTTTGATCTAGTCGCCTTCTGGCGCCAGACCGAGAGCCCGCCGTGACCTGACCAAAACCAGTGGGAGCGGACATGCCAATCGCCCGAAGCCGGAGGGCGGGTCATAGGGAATGAAGAACGCCCCCGAAAGGGCTGGATTTATTGACGGTGTCCGGCCGATAAAACCTCGTGCGGTCGGGTGACGAAACGTCCGACGTTTGCCGCAGGTCGTCAACGATGTCCCACCCAATGCGTATCCACCGAGCGGGGTCGCGACGGGTTCGAGCGACGCTGTACATCTCCGAGGAAATCCTGCAGGAGTCCCGCGACGCTGCGGTGCATCTGGCGGGAAATCCCCTGCGGATGACGCTCGCGAAACTGGCTGACAGGGCCCTGAGGGCGGAGTTGGATCGGCTGCGGGCGGAGTTCACCGCCGGCGAACCGTTTCCCAAGAGGGGCGAGGATCTCCAAGGCGGCCGTCCGATCGCCGCCTGAAAGAGGCTGTGCACCATGATTTCCACACCGAAGCCGGAACCATCGGAACCTTCGCGACGCATGCCCGAAGCGATCGCCGACCCCAGGCGTGCGGCCCTTCGACGGGAGCTCCTTCGACGGATCGTCGACCGGGAGAGCCGCCGCCAGGGGAGCCGGTTCGCCGCCGGCTAGAGCGGACGCCGGAGTGAACGGTTGGCCGCGTGGCTGGCATTCCCGGCATCCTCGACCGAGACTGTCGGCGATACTTGTAAGCCAGAGCGAAGCCAGGATCGCCGTGAACAATCGACGGTCCTGGGTTCGAGCCGCCACGATCGATTGACGTCCAGCACGTCCCCGAACCGCCCCCAGGCTTTTTCGCTCATGCCCAATCGTCTCCGATCAGTCGTGGGGGTCGACGTCGACGGTTGTTTCCGGTCGATGATTGTGCCGGTCGCCTGGGGCATGCTTGCCGTGGTTGGCATGGGCGACGACAGCCAGACCGATCGGCCAGTCGGGGCGGGGCGCCGCGATGTGCACGCGATCGCCTGGCTGCCCGAAGCCTTCACCGACTATCTCGTGACCGGGCAGACGCCGCGGCCGGCGGTCGCCCGCATCGTTGCGCCCGACGCAGGTGGCACCTCGGTCGGATCGGGGGTGCTCGTCGATGCCAACGCCAGCCAGGCGCTGGTCCTGACCAATGCCCATGTGGTGCGGGAGTGCCGAGGCGCCGTGCTCGTGCAGTTTCCCAACGGCTTTCAGTCGGCAGGTACGGTTTTGCGGAGAGACGATGCCTGGGATCTCGCGGCGATCGTGATCTGGCGGCCCGAAATTCCGCCGGTGACGATCGCTCAAAGCCTCCCTGAGGTCGGTGAACCGCTCACGATCGCCGGCTACGGCCGAGGGCCATATCGCGAGCAGACCGGCCCCTGCACACAGTATCTGTCGCCGGGTTCCGGCCTGCCGAACGAGCTGGTGGAGTTGCTCGCGACCGCGCGGCAGGGAGACTCTGGCGGGCCTATTCTCAATGGCCGCGGCGAGGTTGCGGGGATCCTGTTCGGCGAGGGTGACGGCCGGACGATTGGTGCGGCAGCGAGCCGCGTTCGTGGATTCCTTCAGGAGGTGGGCTCGCTCGGTTTCGATCCGGCCCGACTTGTGAACGCCGCGGGCTCCCCGGCCGCTCCTGCCATGCCGCAGGCACCGTTCGCCTCGATGCCACCGCTCGCTCAGGCGGTCGGGCCCTCGATTGCTGGATTCGCGGGGCCGATGCCTTCCGCGGTCCATTCGTCCCCCTCGTCACAGCACCCCGCCGCGATCATGCAGGCCGGAACGGTTCAACTGGCTGCCGACGCCTCGCCTTTCAATCTGCCCGACGATCCGGCTGAGGCAGCTCGAATGGCACTCGCCGCTGCGGGGGCCGTGTCGCTCGCGCTGTTCGGTTTGCGGGCGATCGCATCCGGCTCACCGGCGCACGAGTGACGTCGGGCCGATGCGGCGAGTGGGGTGGCGAGTGATGCGGCGATCGTTCGAGGAGCAGCGCGCGTATCCTCGCCCCTGCAGCGAGACGAATTCCGCGAACGAGCCGTGAGTCACGCCTTCTTCGGTAGCTTTCGCACCGTCGCGCGTTTGATCGTGACCGGCTCGACCGGCCGATCGCCACCGCCGGTCTTCACGCCGCCGATCGCCCATACGGTTGTGAGGCTTTCAGCGTCGGCGGTGCGGCCGAAGGCCGTGTATTGACGGTCGAGGTGCGGAACCTTCTCCAGGCAGATGAAAAACTGGCTTCCGGCCGAGTCGGGGTCGTTGGTCCGCGCCATGGACAGCACACCGGGCTCGTGCGGGGTGGCGTTGAACTCCGCGGGGATCTTGTAGCCAGGGCCTCCCGTGCCGGTGCCCTCGGGGCAGCCGCCCTGAATCATGAACCCCTTGATGACGCGGTGAAACGTCACGCCATCGTAGAACCCGCTTTCCGCGAGCGCGACCATGTTGCGCACATGCCCGGGAGCCACGGCGGCATCGAGCACGAGGCGGATCGGCCCCTTGGACGTGTCGAGGGTGACTTCATAGTCAGAACCAAGATCGATCGCCTTCGCCGCCGCTTTCAGTGCAGCCGCCGTTGCCTTCGCCATGCGTTGACCGTTCCTTCTTGTTCGTGTTCCGTTCGATCCGAATCACAGCCGTTCCGTACCCAGTCGCTCGGCCAAATCCCCACGTAGCCGCTCGAAGGCATCGTCATCGAGCACCGGCTCCGCAGGATCGCAGCCGAGAGGCTCGGCCAGTTCGACCCAACTGTGGCAGCCGGCCATCGCCGGCGACTCGACGATACGATGGGGTGGGCTGCGCCGCCAGACCCTCAAGAGTGCCACGGCCAGTCCGGGCTCCCGGTAGGAGAACCGTTTGGAGACGGTGTCCTCCGAGAACACGTGAAGCCCGGCGAGTCTGGCGGCCGCTAGCCGATCGTCCACCCAGTGGACCGAATGCAGATCGGCGACGAGCGAGAGTCGCCGCACCCCCGCCTCTCCGTCAGCCGAGGCCGCCTCTGATCGGGCGTGTGTTGCGAGCATCCGGGCGTTCTCAACGAGCGAATCCGGCGATTCATGGAAGCGGGTGGGAAAGATCCAGAACCGCGATTGTGAAAAGCCGAAGCGGCCGTCCGGATCGGCGATTCCACCGGCCCGCAGCAGGATCGACTGGCGTCCTTCGCCAAGCGCGGCCTCCACGGCGGCCCACTCCTTGATCGCCATCTCACAGCGGCCGGCACCCTGAAAGATGGCAGGCGTCTTCCATGAGACGATTTCCGACGATCCGTGGGGTGGGCGACTGGCCATGTCGATCGGTTTTCGAAGTGGTCTGCCCGAGCCTGCCGGGCCGTGGATTGCCCCTGACACGTTTGAAAGACGATACTACCAGTCGCGTGCCGATCCCTGCCGAGGTTTGCCAGCTTGCCTCCCGTGCCCTCCACCGTTTCCCCTCAGGACGAATCGTTCGAACTCGTCTCCGGAAGGGATCTATCGGGCCGAGATCTTGCCGGGTACAGGATCCTTCAGCGACTCGGCGGCGGGGCGATGGGCGACGTTTACGTCGCCGAGCAGGTGTCGCTGGGGCGTCGGGTGGCGGTGAAGACCCTCAGGCTCGACCGTCTGCCGCCAGGACAGGCCGCCCGGGAGACGAGTGTGCAACGCTTCGTGCAGGAGGCGAGGGCGGCCGCGGCCCTGGTTCATGGCAACATCGTGCAGATTTACGAGGTGGGCAACGTCGATGGAATCCACTTCATCGCAGAGGAGTACGTCGCCGGACCGTCGCTGCGGCGCTGGCTGGCCGTTCGGGGCCCTCTCGACGTGCGACAGGCTGCGTCGGTGCTGGGCCAGGCGGCGGCCGCGCGCGATCGGGCCGCCCGGGCGGGGATCGTGCACCGCGACATCAAGCCAGAGAACCTCCTGCTCACACCGGCCGGCGAATTGAAGGTGGCCGATTTCGGTCTTGCCAGGCTGCTTCACGCGTCCGACGACATGTCGCTGACGCAGACCGGCCACACACTCGGCACGCCGCTCTACATGAGTCCGGAGCAGGTCGAGGGCAACCCGGTCGATCCCAGAAGCGATCTGTATTCACTCGGCGCGACGCTCTGGCATCTCCTTGCCGGCCGGCCCCCCTTCGATGGAGAGACGAGCCTGGCCGTGGCGGTCGCGCATGTGAAGGGGCTCGTGGAGCCGCTCGCCAACGTCCGCCCTGATCTGCCGCCCCGGCTGTGTGGGATCGTCACCAGGCTTCTTGCCCGAAAGCCCGATGACCGCCACACGTCGGCCGGAGAGCTGATGCGCGACGTTCAGTCGCTCATCCAGGATCTCGGGCTCGCGGGTGCTGCCGGTGGCTCGCCGCTGGCATGGTCCGAAGGGGAAGCATTCGGGGCGTCCGTCACGTGGCGTGGAGGCGCTGGGGGTTCTCCGCAGATCGATTGCTCGAGGTCCCCGACAGGGCTGGTACAGGTTGATCCAGCCTCGTCGGTCCCGCCGTACCAGGCTGCCGCGACCCTCGAGGTGCGCACGGCCACGATGCGACTGCAGCAGGCGATGGACCGGGGGAAACGCCTCCACGGCGGCAGGCGGCAGTTTTGTGCAGTCGTGGCGGGGCTCGCCGTCGCCGCCTTCGGGCTCGGGTTTGCGGTGGCGAGGCTTCAAAGCAGGCGGGCCCTCTTCGCCCGACTCACCCGCTAAGTTCCTCTTCGGGCTCAGTCCGGACGCGGCCGCAGGATCCTCTCGACCGCATTTCTCCGCCGCCTACAGTGGCGAACGGATCAACCGAGGCCGGAGCCCCTTTAGAAAACGGCCTCGCTGCGCCGATCCCCTTCTGACGGAATCCGCCATCAGGAGCTTCCCAGCAGCAAAAGTCGTTGACGAGCGGCCTGCCGACATTCATAGTCAGTCGCCGCACAACAAACCGCCCCCATCGTCTAGTGGCCTAGGACGTCGGGTTCTCAGTCCGAAAACCGGGGTTCGACTCCCCGTGGGGGTACCTGAACAGCCGTATCCTTCGCAAACGCGGGGGATACGGCTGTTTCATTTTCCGCGTGCGGCCCTGTGCGGCCCTCTGCGTGCATCGGCGACGTCGGATTTGACGTCGCTTTTTTGAAGTGCTCCTCGGTCACCTGCAGGTAGTGTCGGCGGGCCACGTCCGGGCTGTTGCCGATCCACTCGCAGACGACATGGATGGGGAACTCGTTCGCGAGTTCCGTCTCACGGGATGCCCGGAGGTTGTGGAAGAGGCGTGGCCAAGCGGATAACGATGCTCGCGTGATGATCCGCAGCAGTTGCGTGCGGAGGTTGGCGTTCGGGGAGCGGTATCGTTGCACTACATGGAGCGCCCCGTCCTGAGCCTCTT
>JBJTBB010000370.1:0-4639 GCA_046091125.1 Planctomycetaceae bacterium | reverse complement strand
CCGCCACGAGCGCCGGCACCGCGGCAAGTGCGCCGATGTGGATGTCTCGCACGCCACAGTTGATCGGCTTGCGTCCCGAGGCGAGGTTCGTGAAGAAGTGCCGATGATACTCCTCGACGTAGGTGTCGCGGTGCCAGCCGGGAGTGAGCATGCAGATGACGTATCGATCCAGCCAGGCTTCGGCGTCGTAGGTCCCGCGTCGACGGATCCAACGCCACAGTTCGCCCGCGAGGGGGAAATTCAGCGTGTTCTCACCCGCCACGAGAGACTGGTGGTAGTGGACACCGCGCCTGCCCCAGTGGGCGGACTGCTCGCGGAGGATGTCGAACTCCCGTGACGGCGGCGTCCACTTCGATCGCCAGAGGATGCTATCCGGATGCGGACAGCGGGGTGCGAGGTAGCCACTGACCGCTCCATAGTCGCGGTCAAGCGCCGCCTGGTCGTAATACCAGTGCACCGGCATGGACACAGCGTCGGCCACGAGTGAGCCAATGAACGCGAGGCCCGATGCCTCCTCGGCGTCCGGGGCCGCCACATCGTCCACGGCATCACCGCCCACCGTCACATCATCGGAATGGCGTTCGACACTCATGCGTGAAGCGTCCGGTCGAGGAAGGCGATCACCCGGGGATCGCGGCACTCGTCGACGAATCTCCCCGGACTCCCATGCACCGGACAGCTCCCTCCGGCGATGAAGGCGATCTCATCGGCCACCCGGCGGGCGAACCGCATCTCGTGGGTGACGAGGATGAACTGCGTGCCCGTGCCACGGAGTTCACCGATCATGTCGAGGACCTCCCCCGCCATCTCCGGGTCCAATGCGGAGGTGGGCTCGTCGAGAAACAGTCGCCGCGGCTGCTCCACTAGCGCCCGCACGATCGCCACCCGCTGCTTCTGGCCGCCAGAGAGTTCCGCGGGGCGCTTGTGAGCGTGGGCCGATAGACCGAATCGATCGAGCGGCTCCCGCACCCGCTCGAGTGCAGCTCGACGGTCGAGGCCGTGCACGTGCACGAGCGGCAGAACGAGGTTGTCGAGTGCGGTCAGGTGCGGAAACAGGTTGTAGGCCTGGAACACCGTGCCGACCGTCCGACGATAGGCGAGGAGATCGGTTTCTTCGCGGGGAAGGGGGACTCCTTCGAAGGACACCGTCCCGGCGACCGGCACGTCGAGACCGGCGAGGATCCTTAGAAGCGTCGACTTGCCACCGCCCGACGGCCCCACGAGCACGAGCGAACCGATCGACCCCGTCGTCAACGACATCCCGTCGAGAACCGTGGTCTGACCGCCGGTGCGGGCATCTCGGAAGCGTTGGACGAGCCCGTGGATCGAGAGATTCATGCCGACTCGTAACGGAAGCGGTGCTCGAGCCATCTCGAGAACGATGAGAGCGGCAGTGTCACGGCGAGGTAGCCGATGGCGAGGGGAAGGTAGCTCTCCAGAGTCGAGTAGGTCGCTGAGTTGACGTTCCGCGCCGCGAAGGTGAATTCCTCGATCGAGATCACCGAGAGGAGCGAGGAGTCCTTGACGAGAGAGACGAACTGTCCCGCCACCGCCGGCAGGACGATCCGCACGGCCTGTGGCATCACCACCAGGCTCAGCGTCTGCCAGGCGGTCAGGCCGATGGCCCTGGCGCTGTCGATCTGGGCCCTCGGGATCGCATCCAGGCCTCCCCGGAAAATTTCCGCCATGTACGCACCGCTGAACAGCGCAAGCACGAGCACACCGACGACGTGACGATAGTCGCTCTCGACCCGCATCGCCGCGGCCACCACGTACCAACCAACGAGCAGCTGCACCAGCAGGGGCGTGCCGCGGATGAGTTCGACGTACACCCTCGCGACCGCCTGCAGCAGCGTGAACCGCGACCGCAGCAGAATCGCCGCAGCGAGACCGACCGCACCACTCGCCACAAGCGATGCTGCCGATAGAGCGAGCGTCGTCCACCAGCCCTTCCAGAACACGGCACGGTACCGCCAGACAGTCGACCAATTCCAGGTTGTGTCGAGGCTCGCAAAGGCCCAGGCGGCCGCAGCCACGAAGACCGCGATCACGACGAGATGGGCGAGGACACGCGGCATGTACAAAGTCTAGCAGGCCGCGTGGCAGGCGGCCGCCCACCACGATCCGGGCCGACGACGACGACGACGATCATGCCGAACACCCCTCCGAGTCAGAAATAAAACGGGATGTCGTGGTCGCGGAAATAGGCCTTCTGCTCGGCCAGGTATTCGTCGGCCAACCGATCGAACCCACCCGACGCGCGAAACTCAGCGAGGAACTCGTTGACCTGCCTCAGAAGCGTCTCGTCCCCCTGACGAAGCCCTACGGCCCAGGACTCCTCGTGGAACGGCACGAGCGCCGCGCGCGTCGAATCGCCGTGCTTGATGTGGTTGGTGAAGACGGACAGGGAGTCGTACCCGAACGCATCTGCCCGCCCCTGGACCACCTCGAGAACGGCGGCCGCCTCCGTGTCGAGCACGAGCACGCGGGGTTTCTTCATGTTGCCAGCGACCCACTGCTGCCCGGTCGTGCCCTGCTTCACGGCCACGACCCGATCGTTCGCATCCAGATCGCCGACCTTCTCCACGGCGGAGCCTGAGGCGATCAGGAGGGCGAGCCCCGTCCGCACATACGGGTCGGAAAAGGCGATCGACTCGGCCCGCTCGGGCGTGGCGGTCATCGACGAGATGACACAGTCGATCCTGCCCGTTTTAAGCGCCGCGATCAGTCCGTCGAAGGCGATATTCTCGATCCGCACCGGCCGGCCGATGTGACGTCCGAGTGCCTCGGCCATCCGGACGCTCACCCCGTCGGGGCGACCCTGCTCGTCGGTCATCTCGAAAGGTGGGTAAGCGAGTTCCATACCCACCCGCAGCGGTGTGACTCTCTCGCGACCGTCCCCATCGAGCGTGCCACCAGCCCCTGAGCCGCGGCCGCAACCGACGAGCGCGAGCAGCAGCAGCGACCACGTCCAGGTTCGTGCGTGAGGAGCGATCACTGCTTCGGCCGCACGTGAATGCCATCCGCCGTCAACTGCACGACGGGGATCGGAAACTTCGGGTCGAAGACGCCCGAGCCACGCACCACCACCTCCCGCCCCTTTTCGAGGCCGAAAAGCCCTCGCGAGTCATGGGGGATGACCGCTCCGGCCGCATCCACGAACTGGACCGCCGCGATCGGAAGTTTCGCGAGGCGTTTCTTGCAGAACGGGCAATCGTCGGAATCGTGTCCCGGCTTGGAGGCATGGGGGTCGTCCACGATCTCGATCAGGAAAAATGACGCCTTGCCCTCGAGAAACGGACTGCCCTGTCTCGTCCCGACCCGACCCGCAATCGCCACGGACTGCGGCATCCCCGGGGACTTCCCAAGCAGTTCCTGGGCCTTGGCGATGGACAGCACGGCCTCTGGTTCGGCGGGGAGCGAAT
Organism: Planctomycetaceae bacterium; assembly: GCA_046091125.1. GTDB lineage: Bacteria > Planctomycetota > Planctomycetia > Pirellulales > UBA1268 > UBA4655. The sequence continues at coordinate 1,214 of JBJTBB010000370.1, read as the reverse complement.
AGCGATCCCGTACCGCCGCCGCGGTCAGTGCCTCGTTTCCAAGGGCGAGTGCCATCGGCACGCAGCCGATCGCCACCGCCACCATCACAGTCGCCTCGCGGGCGCCGAGTCCTCGCATCTGCCGCACGTATCGGGGACTAATGATGATTTGCGACGTGTTCATGCTGCCTCCTTGTGGAACCATCCGGGCGGCCACGGCCGAGGGCCAACTCGCGATCCAATGCCCTCGGTCCCGAGCCTTCAGTCCGTTTGTCATTCTCGTTTCGTACCGTCCTTCTCATTTCGTGCGTTTTTTTCGTCCCGTGAGTCCTGGACTGGACTGTCGACCACAGCCTGTCGTCGACCTCAGTCGGCAGCCCTGGGACCCTCGCTGCTTTCCGGTCATGCTCACTTCGAAGCCAGTTCCTTCAGCGTCGCGATCGCGGACTCGATCTTCTGCTCGACCTCCGAGAAGGCCTTTCGGATCTCCTCGGCCGCGACATCGCTTCCGTGTAGTTTTTGGTCGAACGAGTCGAGACACTCGAACAACTCCGCGTGAGCCTTCTTGAAGGCATCGGAGATTCCTCCCTCAGCCTTATCGGCCAAGCGCTCGACAGCCTCGAGGACGTGACCAGCCTCGTGGACGGCCGAATCGACCATCTCGCGGTCGGCATGGGCCAACGCCTGGCCTTCCTTCGCTAGTGACGTCCTGATGGCTTTCATATGGACCTCGAGGGCCGCGAGTGCTTCGGCGACTGTCGCCGGGGCGTGGTCATGACCGTCATCATGATCGCCATGATCATGGTCGTCATCGTCATGCCCATGATCGGCGGATGAAGCCGTCACCGTCGCGGGCGGGGCCACAGGCGGGGCCGATGAGGGGCCGCAAGACGTCAGGAATACGACGCACAGACCAAGGATCAGGAAGACAGACGCGTGGATGGACGACCGCATGATGGACCTTTCGTTAGGTGGAACCGGAGACGAGGGACGAATGCTTGGAAGGCTCTGCATTCGCAGACTACCAACTCTGACCGTGCCTCGACCACTCAAGGAGAAGTGTAGCGATGCGCGGCCGCTTGCTGCAATACGTTTGCATAAACAGGACCGGGATCTCGCGACACAGGAGGCGGCGTCAGCGGCTCGGCGTCGGACCCCTGATGGCGTCCCTCGGATCGGCCACAAGGCAGACGAGCCCACGACCGGGCAACTCGATCGAGGATTCGACCTTTACG
>JBJTBB010000369.1:0-22909 GCA_046091125.1 Planctomycetaceae bacterium | reverse complement strand
GCCTGATTCCCCGCGCGGCCGGCACCTCCCTCGCGGGCCAGGTTGTGGGAGGTGGCATCGTGGTCGACACGGGCCGATACCTCGGCCGCGTCCTCGGGCTGGACACCGCGGAGCGACGGGTCCGCGTGCAGCCGGGAGTCGTCCGCAACGATCTCAATCGCCAGCTCGCTCCGCACGGACTGTTCTTCGCGCCCGAGACCTCGACGGCGGGCTGGGCGATGATCGGAGGCATGGTTGGCAACAACTCGTGCGGTGCTAACTCGATCGCATGGGGCACGACGCGGGACCATCTCGTGCGGGCGCGGGGATTCCTCGCGGACGGTTCGGAGGTGACGTTCGGACCCCTCGATTCGGCGGGCTTCGCGTCGAAGTGCGATGGCCCCGACACACTTGAAACGCGGATCTACCGCGGCATTCGCGACCTGCTCGGCGACCCGGGAAGTCGGCGAACGATCCGGGAATCGTTCCCAAGGCCAGAGGTCACGCGTCGCAACACCGGCTACGCCCTCGACGCGTTGATGGATGCCTGCGTGTTCGACGCGTCGACCGAACGACCGTTCAACATGTGCCGCCTCCTCGCCGGATCGGAGGGCACGCTGTTCTTCGGCGTCGAATACGAACTGTCCCTCATCCAGACGCCTCCAGCCGGCGGGCTGCTCTGCCTCCACTGCCACTCGGTCGACGAAGCGCTTCGGGGCACGCTCGTGGCAATGCGGCATCGCCCGACCGCCTGTGAGCTGATCGACGATACGATCCTCGCCTGCACGAAGGACAATCTCGAACAGTCCCGGAACCGTGCCTTCGTGGTCGGCGAACCCGGTGCCGTGCTGGTGGTGGAACTGCGGCATGACGATCGGAACGAATTACTCCGACGCCTCGGCGATGTCGAGGACGACCTGCGCCGCGCGGGTATCGGTTACGCGTATCCCATGCTGCTCGGCGACGACTGTCAGAAAGTCTGGGAACTGCGACGGGCTGGGCAGGGCCTCGTCAACAACGTTCCGGGCGACGCCAAACCACGCGAGATCGTGGAGGACACGGCCGTCGCCGTCGAGGATCTCCCCGCCTACATCGCGGAGTTCGACCGCCTCCTCTCGGAGAAGTACGGGGTCGAGTGCATCCACTACGCACATGCGGGAGCCGGCGAACTTCACCTGCGGCCTCTTTTCGACCTACGCAGCGCGCGGGGGCTCGCGATGTTCCGCGAGGTGGCGACCGATGTCGCCGCGCTCGTGAAGAAATACCGTGGATCCTTGAGCGGCGAACATGGAGACGGCCGACTCCGTGGCGAATTCATCCGCTCGATGGTCGGCGACACGTGCTACGAGCTGCTCGTCGCGGTGAAGCGGCTCTTCGATCCCGACGGGGTCCTGAACCCCGGCAAGATCATCGACTGTCCACCGATGGACACGTCGCTTCGCATCCTTCCGGGCGAGCCCGAGCCGCGGCACGAGACGGTCTTCCGATTCGGTGAAACGGGCGGAGCGCTTCGGGCAGCGGAAAAATGCACGGGCGTCGGGCAGTGCCGGAAGTCGCATCTTGCCGGCGGAACGATGTGTCCAAGCTACATGGCCACGCGTGAGGAAAAGGACTCGACACGGGGCCGGGCGAATGTCCTGCGAATGGCGCTCTCGCAACCCGTCGCCGATCCCTGGCAGCGACCGGAACTCACCGAGGCCCTCGATCTGTGCCTCTCGTGCAAGGCGTGCAAGAGCGAGTGCCCGTCCAACGTCGACATGACGAGGCTGAAGGCGGAATGGGAGCAGCACCGGCACGATGTGATGGGCGTGCCGCTGCGAAGTAGGATCGTGGCCTGCACCGGGCGCGCGATGCGTTGGGCCGCGACCGCCCCATGGGCCTACAATCTCATCGTCTCGGTGCCGGGACTATCGCACCTGCTGAAATGGTCGATGGGATTCGCGCTCGGACGGTCGCTGCCGACGCTTCCGTCGACGACGCTCACCCGGTGGCTGAAGGCGAGGCATCCGTGCGCGAGACCGGCCACGAGAGGCCGCGTACACCTGTTCGTCGACGAGTTCACCGACACACTCGACGCCGACGTCGGCATTCAGACGATCCAGCTCCTCGAGGCCCTCGGATACGAGGTGGTGGCGCCGCGTCACGTCGACAGCGGTCGGGCACAGCTGTCCAAGGGGCTCGTCCGCGACGCGCGGTCGCTCGCGGCCGAGAACATTTCGCTGCTCGAGCCCATGGTCACCGACGCTTCACCGCTCCTGGGCATCGAGCCTTCGGCAATTCTCGGGTTCCGTGACGAGTATCCCGACCTCGTGCCACCCTCGCTCGAAACGGCGGCCCGCAGGCTCGCATCCAGGACGTTCCTCGTCGACGAGTTCCTCGCCGCCGAGGCCGCCGCCGGACGCATCACCGCCGAGTCCTTCGACGATCAGCCCCGCCGCATCCTGCTCCACGGCCACTGTCACCAGAAGGCCCTCTCCTCGCTCGAGGCCACGCGAGCGATCCTATCGTTGCCCCGTGGCCACGTCGTGGAGACCATCCCCAGCGGCTGCTGCGGAATGGCCGGATCGTTCGGCTACGAGCGGGAGCACTTCGCCCTCTCGATGCAGATCGGTGAACTCGTGCTCTTCCCGGCCGTGCGGGCCGCCGCGGCCGATTGTCTGATCGCCGCCGCGGGCACGAGCTGTCGTCATCAGATCCTCGACGGCACCGGTCGCACGGCACTTCATCCAGCGGCGATCCTGCATGCGGCGCTAGGGACGAATTGACGCAGCGGTGTGTCGCCCGCGGTGATCTCGCGATCAATCGTCTCGCTCGACGATCTGTCGCAGCCACGCGCGGGCCCTGGCTCGCTCGGGAATCTGGCGGAGCACCCAGGCAGCGGTGTGGTTTGGGTACGGGATGGCCACGAAGGTGAAGGCTCCCGAAACTCCGCTGGCGTCAATGAAGGCCTCCGTCGGGGCGACATCGAGTTCGTGCGAGATCCACTGCGGCCGACCAGCGAGCCGCGAGAGCCGCCGTGTGGCCGCCGGCGCATCGGACCCGGGATAGGGCCATTGGCGGACGCCGTCGTAGTGACTGTGACAGAAGAAGCCGCACCACAGCGACGCGATCGTGTCATCGTGCAAGCCGATGTAATTGCAGGCAATCGCCCCACGGGAAAACCCGCATAGAACGACGCGGGAATCGTCTCCCCCGAATCGGCTGCAGACGTCCCTGACGGTGGCGATGCAATACCGCTTCGTCTCGTCCACGTCTCCCCACCACCGGAGGCAGTTGCGTCTGGATCCATCGCCGGTGACCTCGACGAATGGCAGTGACACCCAGAGGAAGCCGCCGTCCGCGCCCAGCCCATGGCCAAGGACACAGGACTCGGGCGTCCCATCCGACACGTCGCCGAGGTCGTTTCGATAGCCGCCATTTCCGGGGAACTCGACGAGAAGAGGATACGACTGCCACGGTCGCCAGTCTTTCGGCAGTGAGATGACGTGTCGGACATCGGTCTCCTCCCAGCCGGCGGTGACGGCGAACGTCCTGCGGCCCGCCATCGGCTCGCCAAAGACCACCGACGGCACAGCGTCGGCCGCCAGGTCGTTGATATTCCCGTGCTCGACCGGATCGTTCGCACACGAGGGCGCCGCGCATTGGAGCACGTGCGCGATCACCGCCGCATGCATGCACGCTGCAAAGACGGACAGGAGCTTCCGGCATGCCCCCGCGATGGAACAACGGCTCAACGGACGACCTCCCTCGGATCGGCCAGGCTCAATCACCACCTCCGCCACCTCCGCCACAGCCTCCGCACCCCCCACCTCCGCCACCTCCGCCACCATCGCCGGCGTCGACACCACTCGAACTGCAGCCAGCCCCGCTTCCGCTCTCACACATGGCCCTCACGGCGGAATGAAGCGAGGCAGGGGCCGAACCGGAGAGTGCCAACGTGCCGAGCACTGCCACGGCGAGCGGCAAACATTCGATCGGTCCGTGATTGGCTCTCCAGGCATCCTCCTGACCTGAATCTCGAAAACGCCTCCGTGCGTCACGGAGGACGGCATTCCCCTGCTTCGTCCGGCGCGGTTTCCAGGCGATCATCAACGCACTCACAACTGCGAGCACCAGGCAGCCCATCACGAGAAACCCGACCGGCTTGCCACGGGCGGAACCCACGACGATCTTCGCGATGCCCATCACCAGAGTCGCAGCCACGGGGGCCAGTGCGATCCACGGCGCGGACGTGCCCCACCACGGGCCGACGAGCAGGCCGCGTTCCATGAGACGCGGCTCCGCTTCCTCTTCGGCCATCTCCATCGCGGCCTTCACGGCGTCGACAGCGGGTGCGGCGCCGATCGCGGTGAGTCGCGAGTGCAGAGACTTCAGCAACGAAGACGAGCCCGGCGGAGGTGCCGGAAGAATCACGAGCGGCTCGGCAGGATCGACCACGCCGACTCGCTCCGCGGTGGAGGGCTGCCGAGACGGTATCGTCAAACCGGTCGCCGCGAAACGAATCCGCCCGTCATTCGCAAGCAGGGCCAGTTCAAGAGGCTCCACGTCGGAATCCGTGATCATCGGATCGCCAGCGGGCCGGACCGACTGCCGGAGGATGACTCCGGCCACAATCGCCGCGGTCGCGAGCGTCATGAACAGGACAAGGAACGGGCCGGCCGTCAGGTCGAGTGGATTGGGGACGCCGAAGGCGATCAGCGGCACGCCCGCAAGGGCGGCCAACCTCGCGCCGCTCCATCCCTCGGGCATAGGCCGCTCCGCCAGCCAAACCGGCTTCGGGATCACCCAGTGACGCGAGAGATTCACCCTTCGCCACTCGAGGTCGATCCCGAATCGCCGCTCGGCCGGCGGCCAAATGTCTGCCGGCGGCGTCTCGTCGAATACTTCCGCGTACGTGGAGAGCGTCCGGCGGTACTGATCGTCGAAGCGATCACACTCATGAGCGCCGCCGCGGGTGGGACCGTGATGCAACGGGCCACCGAGCACGTCGTGACACAGGATGTCCCAATAGTCGCGGGTGTAGACGAGGTGAAGGTGCCATGCCTGATCGACTTCCTCGCTTGGCGTCACCTGATGTGCGGCCGTCCTCGCGAGAAAGATGAACCGTCGATACTCGTGCACGACCCGCAGCGCATGGCCGATCGTCCAGCCATTCTCCCTGGCCAGGCGGGCCGTGAACGTCAGTCTCGCGATTGAGTCGTCGAGGCGGTGCGCGACGATCCGCTCCCAGAGACCCTGTTGATGAGCGGGTATGGGCATGGGGACACTCCGCTGAACGTTGCACGACCCAACGGTGCGAGCGATGCTCCCGCAAAGGACTCGCGTCAGACTCCATGGTCACCGATGTCGGTCGACTCTAGAGGCTCGTTCGGAGCACAGTCAATCGTCGGATCGATCCCGGTGACTCCACGCGACGCCTCATGCAGGGTCGCCTGCCCTGCCCGCACAAGCCTCCGCCAGCCTTTCGACCGACAGTGGTGCGGACCCCTCGGCCTTGTTGTTGATCGTGACGACGGCCTCTCGGCCCTCCGCGACCGCCTTCATCACCAGTTCGCCCAGTGCCGACCGCGTAGGCACGTCCTCCTCCACGAGCTGGTTGAATGGGTGATAGTCGTCCCGGGCATCCTCGTACGCCCGACCGGCGTGCAGGTTCCAGCGGACGATGAGCGGGCCGACGCCGATGGATGCCGCAAAGGCCTGCGACTGTTCCGCAACGGGCGGCATCCGCGCATGGATCGCCAGGCACACAACGGCACCAACGTCACGCAGACTTCGTGCGAGCGCCGGGCAGGCGAGAGCGGGATCACGGACCTCGACGGCATAGACCGGACCCCGAGGCAGCGCGGTCAGGAATGCGGCGATTTGGGAGATCATCCGACCCGGCTGCGCCAGACGCTGTCGGCCGAGCGGAGGAAACTGAAAGACGAGTGCGCCCGCCTTCCGCCCCAGTCCGTCGACAGCCGGACGCACGAATGCCTCGCGGGCCACGGACGCATCGAGAAAGGACGGATTGTCGACCACGGGCCGCGCCGAGCCCAGCCGGCGAGTGACCGGATCGGTCACCGCGGCCGGTGCCTTCACGATGAAGCGAAAATCGTCGGGCACATCGGCGGCATAGCCAGCAAATGCCTCCACGCCGAGCGGCGCGTAGAAGGTCCTGTCGAGGCTGTCGGCTCGTAACAGTGGATGGGCCGCATACGCGGCGAGCCCGCCACGGGCGAGCCGTTCCTCCGTTTCCGGCCGACCGAGCCGCCGTTGTGCATAGACGAGTCCCTGCCAGCCCGGAAAGCTCCAACTCGACGTTCCCAGTCGCAGGTTCGGCGGTAGCCGCCGGGCAAGCCGTTGCAGTTCTTCGGAAGCGATGACCGGCCGCACCGGTTCCCCACGGCGTCCCGGCGCGTTCGATCGCACGGAATGAGATCGACCACCGTGCGGCACAGGCTGCTGGAGGGCTTCAGGACCGTACGTGAATTCGTCACCGAAGAGGCTGCGCTGCGAGTCCATGGCCGGCCCGACGCTTCGATGGAGGGGGAACGAATACCGGGCTATAGTAGAGAAATTGGAAGGAGGGTTCCGTATGTCCGCTCCGTGGTCACGGTTGGTCGCCATCCTCGTGGCCCTCGGCCCGGAAGCGTCCCTCGTGACTGCCGCCGGGACGACTTCCGCTCCCTCCTTCTCCCGGGAGATCCGTGGCCTCCTTTCCAACCGGTGCATCCGGTGTCACGGTCCCGACGCCGCCGCCCGGCAGGGGGGAGGCTCCGAGGGACTCAGGCTCGATTCCTTCGAGGGGGCGACGGCCGATCTCGGCGACGGCCGTGCCGCAATCCATCCCGGGAGTCCCGATGAAAGTGAGATGATCCACAGGATCACCTCCTCCGACCCAGACGTGGTCATGCCGCCTCCGGATGCCGGCGAGCCGCTTTCCACCGAGGAGGTTGATCGCTTCCGCCGATGGATCGCATCCGGCGCGGTCTACGAGCCGCATTGGGCCTACGTGCCACCACGGCGGGCGGGTCCTCCAGCCGTGCGCAATACCTCGTGGGCACGAAATCCGATCGACCGCTTCATTCTCGCCCGGTTGGAGGCGGAGGCGCTCGAGCCTCAACCGGAGGCACCGAGGGCCGTCCTCGCCCGACGACTGGCCCTCGACCTGACCGGACTTCCCCCCTCTCCTGACATGGTCGATGCATTCGCGGCTGATGAATCCGAGGACGCCGTCGGCCGGTTCGTCGATCGATTGCTCGAGCACGAGGGACGCGGCGAGCATCTAGCGCGTCAGTGGCTCGACCTCGCCCGCTATGCCGACAGCGCCGGCTATGCCGACGACCGGCCTCGTACGATCTGGGGCTGGCGGGATTGGGTGATCGCCGCCTTCGACGAGAACATGCCTTTCGACCAGTTCACGATCAGGCAGATCGCCGGCGACCTTCTGCCCGACGCGGCGTCCGAGGACCGGATCGCGACGGCCTTTCACCGCAACACGCTCACCAACAGCGAGGGCGGCACGATCGACGAGGAGTTTCGAACCGTGGCGATCGTCGACCGCGTGAACACGACCATGAGCACATGGATGGGCACGACCATCGCCTGCTCGCAGTGTCACGATCACAAGTACGACCCGCTCTCCCAGAAGGATTTTTTCTCGCTCTACGCCATCTTCAACAACACGGCCGACGCCGACCGGCCGGGTGAGGAGCCGCTGCTCGAGTTCTTCACCCCCGCGCAGCGCGCACTTCGATCGCGGCTCGAGTCGGAACTGGCCGCGGTGGAAAAGCTGCTCGGCACCGATACGCCGGCGCTCACGGCCGCACGGGACGCGTGGGACCGCTCCTTTCCGCGGGACGTTCCCTGGCAGCCGGTCGTGCCCGCTGCAGCCGGCGTGGAGAACGCTCCGGCGGAGTCCGCTCGCATCGCCGACGACGGAAGGGTGTTCCTCGCGGCCCCCGGCTCCCGAGCCGTGTCCACAATCGCGGCGTCGATTGCGGGTGGGCCACTCGCCGGCATCCGTCTTGAATTTCCCGGCGACGATAGCCTGCCGGCGAAGGGCTCGGGCCGTGCGGCCGACGGCTCGTTCGTCCTTTCGGGCGTGTCCGCGCGGCTCGAGCCGAGCGTTGGCAGCACACCGAGTGGTCGCTTTGTCCGCGTTCAGCTGCCGGGCAAGGGCTTGCTCCTGTCGCTCGCGGAGGTGGAGGTCTTCGCCGCGGGCGGCGATGCGAACATCGCCCGCGGCCGTTCCGCGACGCAGGCCTCCACCGACTTCGATGGTGATGCAGCCCGCGCCGTCGATGGAGAGACCAACGGCGACTACTTCGTGAAGAATTCGGTCACGCATACTGCGACCGGTGACGACCCATGGTGGGAAGTCGATCTCGGAGAATCGAAGGCGATCGGCCGGATCGTCGTCTGGAACCGCACCGATGGCGGCACCGGGGCTCGCTTGGCCGGTGCACGGGTTTCGATCCTCGATGCGGCGAGACAGCCTGTCTGGACGGGCGATCTTGCGACCGCTCCCGCTCCATCGACGACGTTCTCGCCGTCCGGTGGTCGCGACGTGCCCCTTGCGGCCGCTCTTGCCGACCGCACCGCGGCGGGATTCGATGCGGCGATGGTGCTCCGTAAGCCCGCCGATCCCAAGGATGAAAAGGCCGTGAAGGCCGAGGCTGAAGGGGGATGGTCGCCGGGGGCTGGATCGCCGTCGACGCTGACCCTCCTACCCGCGGCGGTCATCGACGTGCCAGAGGGCATGCGGCTGGTCGTCACCTTGCGGCAACTTTCGAATCGCGATGGTCACACGGTGGGAGTGGTGCGGCTCGGGGCGTCCCGCGATCCTCGCGGTCTGGCACTCGCCGCCCTGCCCGCCGACGTCATCACGATCCTCGCCACCCCTGCCGAGGCGAGGAACCAAACCCAGCTTGAGAGGCTGGCCGACTACCATCGCCGCGCGGTCGCCGCCGAGACGGCCGCCAGCCGCACCGAAAAGCAACGGATCGAGACCGCCCTTGCCGCGATCAAGCCGGCGACGGTGCCTGTGATGCAGGAACTCGAGGGCGCCCAGCGTCGTGTGACGAAGCTGCAGCACCGCGGCAATTGGCAGGATCTTGGCCCGGAGGTCGGAGAGGGCATCCCGGCGGCGTTTCCGCAGCCGAAGCTCGCGGTGGACGGTCGGCTCGATCGGCTGGCACTCGCGCGGTGGCTCGTCGACCGGGACAACCCGCTCACCGCCCGCGTCGTCGTCAACCGAATCTGGGAGCGACTCTTCGGGGTCGGACTGGTCGCCACCAGCGAGGAATTCGGGAGTCAGGGCGAGCTGCCGAGCCACCCAGAGTTACTCGATTGGCTGGCCTGTGAACTCGTCGATGGCGGCTGGAATCTCCGCGCGCTCGAGCGGCTCATCGTCACGAGTGCGGCCTATCGCCAGCGATCGAAGGCACCGGCGGAACTCGTGGCCCGCGACCCCAACAACCGTCTCGTGGCACGAGGCCCGCGGGTGCGGCTCTCGGCCGAGGTGATCCGCGATCAGTCCCTCGCGGCCGCGGGCCTGCTTTCTGGAAAAAAGGGAGGTCCGAGCGTGAATCCCCCGCAGCCGAACGTGGGGCTAAGCGCCGCCTTCGGCAGCGGTATCGACTGGAAGACGAGCGACGGTGAGGATCGACATCGCCGCGCGATCTACACGACCTGGCGACGAAGCAATCCCTACCCGTCGATGGCCACCTTCGACGCGCCCAATCGCGAGGTCTGCACGGTCCGTAGGCCCCGCACGAACACTCCGCTGCAGGCGCTCGTGACACTCAACGATCCCGTGTACGTCGAGGCGTCGCAGGCGCTCGCCCGAAGAATGGTGCGCGAGGGAGGCTCCTCGGTGGCCGATCGTGCGACGCGCGGCTTCCGTCTTGTGCTCGCGCGGGAACCTTCGGTCGCCGAACGTGATCGCCTCGTACGGCTACATGGCGACTCACTCGCGGATTTCAGCGTTGATGCCGCGCGGGCAAAGAAGATGGCCACCGATCCACTCGGTCCCGTCCCTTCCGACCTCGCGGTCGAGGAGGCCGATCTCGCCGCCTGGACCGTGGTGGCCAACGTGATTTTGAACCTCGACGAGGCCTTCATGTGTCCGTAAGACGGTCATGCCCGCCTCGAAATCGCTGAAGCAATCAAAGGGAACTCCCATGCACCCGCTACTCGAATGCAAACTGCTCGCGACCCGCCGCCACCTGCTCGGCGGCATGGCCGGCGGCATCGGTTCGATCGCCATGGGCGACCTCTTCGGTGCGGCCGCGTTGGCAACCGGATCGTCTCCCGAGGTGCCGACCGACCCGTTGGCCGCCCGCCGGCCCCCGCAGGCCGCGAGGGCGAAGCGCATGGTGGTGATCCATCTGACCGGCTCGCCGCCGCACCTCGATCTCTACGACCACAAGCCGGAACTCGTAAGGCATTCCGGCGAGGAGTGCCCGGCCGACACGATCGCCGGCAAGAAGTTCGCCTTCACCAGCGGCACGCCCAAGCTCCTCGGCACGCCCCGCTCATGGGTGCGCTGCGGCGCGAGCGGCATGGAGCTTTCAGACGCGATTCCGAATCTGCACCGCGTCGCCGACAAGATGTGCCTCGTGCGCAGCATGCACACCGATCAATTCAACCACGCTCCGGCCGAGCTTATGGTCTACACCGGCAGCCCACGGTCGGGCCGACCGAGCCTCGGCAGCTGGGTGACCTACGGCCTGGGCACGGAGAACACAAACCTGCCAGGGTTCGTCGTGCTCATTTCGTCGGGCGTGCAGCCCAATGGCGGCACGAGCAGCTTCGGTTCAGGATTCCTACCAAGCGTCTATCAGGGCGTGCAGTGCCGCTCGAAGGGTGATCCCGTGCTCTACGTCTCCGACCCGCCCGGGATGGATCGGAAGATGCGTCGGGCGAGTCTCGACGCACTCAAGGATTTGAACGAGATCCAGGCACGCGATCTGGCCAACCCGGAAACGCTTACCCGGATCGCGCAGTACGAACTCGCCTTCCGCATGCAGACGAGCGTGCCGGAGGTGCTGGACATCTCCCGCGAGTCGGCTCACGTGCTCGCCTCCTACGGTGCCCAGCCGGGGGGTGCGAGCCTCGCCAACAAGTGCCTCCACGCCCGCCGACTGCTCGAGCAGGGCGTCCGGTTCGGGCACCTCGTCGACTGGGGCGGGGACTTCCACGGAACCGGCCCCAACGAGGACATCCGCGATGGACTGACGCGAAAAGCGGCGACCTTCGACAAGCCTGCGGCCGCCCTCATCGAGGATCTCGAACAGCGCGGCATGCTCGAGGACACGCTCGTGCTGTGCACCGGGGAGTTCGGTCGCACACCGTTCCGCGAGGGACGCACGGCCGGCGGCAGCATCCTCGGCCGCGACCACTATCCAGATTGTTACTCGATCTGGATGGCGGGTGGCGGCGTGAAGGGGGGCCTCACGCACGGCTCGAGCGACGACCTCGGATTTCGAGTGGCCGATCGGGCCGTGCATGTCCACGATCTGCAGGCCACGATCCTCCACCTGCTCGGGTTCGATCACACCCGGCTGACACACCGCTTTCAGGGACGGGATTTCCGGCTGACGGATGTCCACGGACAGGTCGTCCACGACCTGCTGGCCTGAGGCGTGGGGCCGAATGGCTTGCGCGGATTGTGATGTCGGTGCCGCTTGCGCCAATTACCGGCGGACTCTGCCAAAGAACGCGACCTGACCGGCCGAAAACAAGGGTGAGTCACATCCTCACCCGCCATGGCCATTCGCTCCAACATCGATCCGATCCAGCAGGCCCGACGACTCGTGGCGGACCTGCTCGCCCCCAGTGCGGCCAGCTACTGGGCCGACTTCGCGGCAAGCCTGATCGTCGGCTACGGCGCTGCGGGCGTGTATCTCGCGGCCGAACCGTTCTCGACGGAACAGATCCTCTGCTGGATCGTGGCGGGGATCGCGCTGTTCAGGCTCTCTCTGTTCATGCACGAAATCGTGCACTTCCGCAGAGGGGAAATGACGGCGTTCAAGGTGGCGTGGAACCTCCTGGCCGGGATTCCGCTCCTGATGCCTTCGTTTCTTTACGAGCACCACCTCGCCCACCACAACGCGAATCACTACGGGACACCCCGGGACGGCGAATACCTGCCGCTGGGCGTCGCCCGCCTGCGCACGCTCGCGGCCTACCTCGCACAGATTCTCTTCCTGCCGATCCTGGTCGTGATCCGGTTCCTCATCATCACTCCCGTGTCGTTTTTGCACCCGCGGCTGCGACAGTTCGCGCTCGAGCGGCTCTCGCCGCTGGTGATCAATCTGGTCCACCGCCGCGAGATTCCCAAGGATGCGCCCCGGGCGACATGGGCGGCAGTCGAAATCGCCTGCTGCCTGCGGACGCTCGCCATGTTTTCCTTCCTCGTGACGAGTGAACTGGCGATCGGCGGACATGTCGTCGAACTCGGCTGGGGTCGACTGCTCAAACTCTACGTGCTCGCCCTGCTGGCCCTGGGACTCAATCACCTTCGCACGCTCGCCGCCCATCGCTACGAGAGCGACGGGGATCGCCGGAGCTTTGCCGAGCAGCTCGATGACTCCGTGAACGTGGAGGGTCGCACGGCGCTCGTCGTCCTGTTCTTTCCGGTGGGACTCCGCTACCACGCCCTTCACCATCTGTTTCCGTCGATTCCCTACCACAACCTTGCCGAGGCTCATCGGCGGATCATGCGGGATCTGCCGGAGTGGGAGGCCTATCGTCGCGCCACCTATCCCACTTTCCTGGCCGCGATCCAGGACCTGTGGCGATCATCGCGGCGGGCCTGCGCTTCGCCGTCGCCAGGCGAGGATCGCTGGTTCGCGACGCGCCGCGAGGTGTTCTCCGGGGCGACGGCACCGTCCGCGGAACCGAAATCGCTCTCCGCCGCCTGACCGCAAGCGTCCACGCTTATTGCGGGATCGCCGCCCGCGGCAGGCCGATGTCGAGCACGTGCACCGCGCCGGTGGCTTCACCCGCGGCGACGGCCGCGAAGCCGAGCTTACTCGCGACGAAGGTGCCCGTGTGGTCCGCGCGCACGCAACGATTCGCGGTTTCTCCCGTGTCGCAGTCGAGTCCGGATGGGATATCGACCGCGAAAACTCCCGCACCCCTGTACTTCGCGCGATTGACGGCATCGATCGCCGCGGCCACGGGCCCTCGCGGTTCGCCCGACGCACCCGTTCCGAGGAGCGCATCGACCACGACCGCGGCCGTACCGATCGCCAGGTCCCATGCCGATGCGTCCCCTTCCACGAGCACCGTGACGGGTATTCCCGATCGGATCACGACGTTCAGATTCACAGCGGCGTCACCCGTGACCGACTCCAGCGTCGTCGCCAGAATGACATGCACGTCCCGGCCGAGTCGGTCGAGATGACGGGCCATCACGCAGCCGTCACCACCGTTGTTTCCGCGGCCGCAGAGAATGACGATCGACCCATGCGGCCAGAGGGTATTGACGAGTTCCGCCGCGTTGCGGCCCGCATTCTCCATCAACACGATGCCCGGTATCCCGAATGCTCGGATGGCCGCGCCGTCCACGGCGCGGACCTCGTCACGGGAAAGCAGCTTCATGGTGCAGCCTTTCGTCGCTTTCGCATCCGGCAGCGGTCGCTGCAGTAGCGAACCTGCTCCCAACATGCCGCCCATTTTCGCCGCCACGCGAACGGTCGACCACAGGTCGCGCACGGTTTGGCGGGAAATTTGGGTCGTGTCATCGGCGGTTGCTTGCCTTGCTTCGTGAAACCACAGGATTACGATCGACGGACCTTTTGCAAAGTCGCCTCGCCAAGGAATCGCCCATGACCATGCCCACCTCGACCCTTGCCGCCGGACGCGTCCGTGTTCCGGCCATCGTGACGGTCCTGCTTCTGTCACTCGCGTTCAGCGACATCGACCCCGCCCTCGGCCAGCGATTCCAGCCGCCTCCGCGACGACCCCAACTCGAGGGCAACTGGATCAAGAATCAGACGGTTCCGAATCCCAACTACGGACAACCTCTCTCCAATGGCTCGAGCCAGAACGACTACCGGGAGACGATCACGAAACAGCGGGTCGACGGGGATGCCGTCATGCGCGACATCGGTCGATCGCTCCGCTACGACATCGAATCCTGGAATTACAGTAATCAGCAACGGCAGCAATCCATCCCCTCGAGACCCACGGTCGTCCCGGCTGGGCCGCAATACCTGCCCTCTCAGCCGCAGATCATCGAACGCACCACACGGCCGGCCACCGTCGTCGAGCCCACATCACCACCAAAAAACGCCATTCCGTCCGTCGTTCCGAAGGCCAACGCAGACTTCTCACTCACTGTCGGCCGAGCGGTGCGGGAGAACGGCAGCAGCAAGACCGACGCCGGTCAGGTTCTCATCGCCCAGGACTCCATCCAGGAGACCAATGCCTCGATCGGAAAGGCGATCGAGATGTCGGGTGACGCCGCGATGAAGACCGCGTGGGAGGCGGCCCAGCGGGATGGGTCCGCCAAGGCACTGGCTGATTTCGAGGAGCAGTTTGGGGACAAGCTCGCCGCACTCGACCCTACGGCCGCCAATCATCTCGGACTGTCCATCAAGTTCTCGTCGCTCGGCGGGAATCTCAAGGATGGGCTGCTCACGAGCGAGGGCAAGCGAAAGGCCCTCGAGGATCTCATGGCAGACGTCGCCGCCCTGCCGGCGAATGATCCGCTGCGGGCGGAGTTGGTCGACGACCTCAAGCGCATGAAACAACTGCAACAGATCGGCGAACTGATGGATCTCGCCTCGCTCGAGTCCCAGCCGCTCGTGCCAATCTGGGAGGGACTCGATGCGGCCGATATTCCGATCGAGTCCTTCACCACGTTCCTCGGGCTTCCAGTGATGGACTCGCCGGCGACGGGCATGGAGGCAACGACCCTCGATGCGGGCATCAGGCTCGTCAACCCGGAGAGCACTGGGGCCGAGGTCCGTTTCTCCATCGGCGGAAAGCCCGAAAAGATGGCGGCTGGCTCGGAGATCGCACTGTCCGCCTCTTCGTCCGTGATTTTCGATCCGGGCAACGGGCAGTATCGGGGCGTGAGCGTCTCGCCGGGCACCTGGGAGTGGCAGCGCGAAAGCGGACTCTGGAACCTCCGGCAGATGAAGCCGGAGATCACACTCGAGAACCCCGGCTTCGACGGGGTCTTCCATTACACGGTCAACGGCAGGCAAGCCGCATTGAAGAGGGGGGAGTCAGTCAAGCACGCCGACTCGGTGCCACTGCGGATCGCATTCGACCGCGGGGATGGCGGAACTCCCGTGACAAAGGTCTTCTCAAAGGGGGTCTATGTCGTGGCCATCGATGCCGACTCGAAATGGCTGGATCTTTTCAGGACGGACGTCGCCGCCGCGTCAAACGACGCCGTGAGCCCCACGGCCGCGGACGATGAGTCGGCCGCCTCGAAGGGGGCCGAGGTTCAAAAGGCGCTTGCCGATCCCGAGCGCCGCCGCAAGATGAACGCGTTGATCGAGTCCCTGAGGATTCGCTAGGCCTCGGCGGGCTTTCGACACGCCGGCCGGCCGGTCGGATCGCCCACGGCTTGGGTGTAGAGTATTGGTATGAGATTGATCTGCCACTCCCGCTGGACGCTTTGGTCCGCCGTAGCCGTCGGAGCGATCACCTGCTCCACGCGAGCGATCGCCGCCGCTCCCGCGTCGATCGTGTTCAATCGTGACATCCGCCCGATCCTGTCGGACGCCTGCTTCGCCTGCCATGGTCCCGATGCCGGAAAGAGGCAGGCGGACCTCCGGCTCGATCTCCGAGACGAGGCCGTGGCGGCCGGTGCCATCGTTCCCGGCAAGGCCGCTGAAAGCCCCCTCATCGACCGCATCCTGGCCACCGATCCAGAAATCGTGATGCCTCCACCCGAAGCGCACAAGACACTCGACGCAAGACAGAAAGACCTGCTCTCACGATGGATCGACGCCGGAGCCCCGTACCAGCGACATTGGGCCTATGAGAAGCCGGTGCGTCCGGATGTTCCGGCTGGAGAGAGCGCCATCGACCTCCTGATCGATCGGGCCCTCAGTGAGGCCGGCCTGACGGCCCTCGGCGAGGCCGATCGACGCACGCTGATCCGCAGGCTTTCGTTCGACCTCACGGGCTTGCCCCCCAAGGCCGCGGAGGTTGAAGCCTTTCTCGCCGACCAGTCCCCCGATGCCTATGAGCGCGTCGTCGAGAGGCTCCTGGCGAGCCCTCATCATGGCGAACGGATGGCGGTCGCCTGGCTGGACGTCGTGCGATTCGCCGACACGATCGGCTATCACAGCGACAATCCCCGCAACATCTGGCCCTACCGCGACTACGTGATCGCGAGCTTCAACGCCAACAAACCGTTCGACCGATTCACCCGCGAGCAACTCGCGGGAGACCTCCTGCCCGACGCCAATCAGGAGACGAGGGTCGGCTCGGCGTTCAATCGTCTGTTGCTGTCGACAGAAGAGGGCGGCGCACAGCCCCGGGACTACGAGGCCCGCATGCTCACCGACCGCGTGCGCGCGGTTGGGGCCGTGTGGCTCGGCCAGACCACCGGCTGCGCGCAGTGCCACGACCACAAGTTCGATCCCTTCACGATGCGAGACTTTTACTCCCTGGGCGCCTTCTTCGCCGACATCCAGGAGCCGATCCTCGGTCGTCGCGAGGAGGGCATGGTGGTGGGGACACCCGACGAAGTTGCCAGGCTCGCCGAACTCGCCGCCGCCCTCGCGGCCGCGCGTAAGGCCTTCGACGCGGTCGTGCCCAGGCTCGACGCCGCCCAGGCGCAGTGGGAGGCCGATGTGGTGGCCTACAAGGTGACGCTCCCGGAACTGGTCGAGGGCGCGACGCCGTCGGCCGCCGACCGATCGCTCGCCGTGCAGGCGAGCGCCGCGGTCCGCAAGGAGACGTCAAAACGAAATGGTCCCGAACAAAAGGCGATCCAGGACTACTTCCGTTCGAAGGCGACCACGCGTTTCCGTATCGAGATCGATGCCGTCGCCGTAGCGGAGAAGGCACGCAACGACCACTACGGTCC
This sequence comes from Planctomycetaceae bacterium, assembly GCA_046091125.1. Lineage (GTDB taxonomy): Bacteria > Planctomycetota > Planctomycetia > Pirellulales > UBA1268 > UBA4655. The sequence continues at coordinate 5,883 of JBJTBB010000369.1, read as the reverse complement.
GCTCGCGAAGTGCCTGGTCAGCATCCATACCGACAGTCGCCGTGCGGTGCGCATCCTTCCTCGAGGCGACTGGATGAATGAGTCGGGCGAAATCGTGAAGGCCGCGCTTCCCCGGTTCCTGGCTGGAGATCCTCCACCCGAAGGCCGAGACTTGACCCGCCTCGACCTGGCCCAATGGGTTCTCTCGCCTGACAACCCGCTCACGGCCCGCGTGGTGATGAACCGGCTCTGGAAGCAGTTCTTCGGAGCAGGGCTCTCCCGCGTGCTCGACGACCTCGGCGGACAGGGCGAGCCGCCGAGCCATCCGGAATTGCTGGACTGGATGGCCTGCGAGTTCCGCGAGAGTGGGTGGGACATGCGGCACATGATTCGCCGGATCGTTTCCAGTCGGGCCTACCGAAGGGCCTCGGTGGCGCCAGCCGCGCTGCATGCGGCCGCCCCGTCGAATCGGTGGCTGGCCAGGCAATCGGCCTGGCGGCTGGAGGCGGAGCTCGTGCGGGATACGGCGCTTGCTGTCTCGGGACTGCTCTCGCCGACGATCGGCGGACCGAGTGTCAGACCCTACCAACCCGATGGCTACTGGGAGAACCTCAACTTCCCAACTCGAACCTACGTGGCCGATTCCGGTGCGGCGCAGCACAGGCGAGGGCTCTACACCTGGTGGCAGCGGTCATTCCTCCACCCGAGTCTTCTCGCCTTCGACGCACCGCCTCGTGAGGAGTGCTGCGCCGAGCGGACGCGGTCCAATATTCCTCAGCAGGCACTCGTCCTTCTCAATGACCCGACCTACGTCGAGGCTGCCCGCGGACTCGCCACGGCAATCCTGCGCGAAGGGGGCTCGGGCGACGAGGAACGCATCGCCTGGGCCTGGAGACGCGTGCTGCAGCGAGCACCCCGCGTGGAGGAAATGGAGACCATTCTTCCACTCGTGAAGGCGCGGCGTTCGGATTATGCCGACGAGCCTGAAGCGGCGGCGGCACTCGTGCAGACGGGTGTCGCGGCACGACCCGACGAACTGCCTGCGATCGAATTGGCGGCATGGACCCACGTCGCCCGCGTGCTTCTGAATCTCCACGAGACCATCACGAGGCCCTGAGTCATGTCCTCGCCGAACGAATCCGCCACGACATCCCTCGCCAGAAGGTCGTTCCTGGGCCGCTCCGCGATGGGTCTTGGAAGCGTCTCGCTTGCGTCGCTTGCGAACGGCGGCCACCTGGAGGCTGCCTCGCAGGGTGTCCTCGGACTCCCGGCGCGCCGCCCGAGGGCGCGACGGGTGATCTGGTTGAGCATGGCGGGCGGACCCTCCCACCTTGAAACGTTCGATCCGAAGCCGAAGCTCGCCGAGATGCACGGCCAGCCGATGCCGGAGAGCATGACGAAGGGTCAACAGTTGGCCCAGCTTCAGGGGGCAAAACTCACCTGCCTCGCCCCTCAGCATCCCTTCAAGCCGATGGGGTCGACGGGCATCGAGATCTGCGAGCTCTTCCCCCAGATCGGTTCGGTGCTCGGCGAAATCAGCCTCGTGCGTTCGATGACCACCGATGCGATCAATCATGATCCCGCTCACATGTTCATGAACACCGGCTCGCAGATCGCAGGCCGCCCGAGCATGGGTTCATGGGTCACCTACGGCCTCGGCAGCGACGCCGACGACATTCCGGGCTTCGTGGTGCTGACCTCGCTCGGAAAGGGTGGTCAGAACCAACCCATCGCCGCTCGTCAGTGGTCCAGCGGCTTTCTGCCCAGCCGTTTCCAGGGGGTCCAGCTCCGCGGCGGAAAGGATCCTGTGCTCTATCTGACGAGCCCGGCCGGGATTGATCGCGGCCGGCAAGGGGCGGACATCGACACGATCCGTGCGCTCAACGCCCAGCACGACGCGATCGCTGGTGACCCCGAGATCGCCACCCGGATCGCCCAGTACGAGATGGCCTTCCGCATGCAGGCGAGCGTTCCGGAACTGATGAACGCCGGCGGCGAGAGCCCGGCGACGCTCGCGCTCTACGGTTGCACGCCTGGCGACGGCTCCTTCGCCTCCAACTGTCTTCTGGCCCGGCGACTGTGCGAGCGCGGGGTGCGGTTCGTCCAGCTGTACCACAAGGACTGGGACCATCATGGCGGCGTCAAGGAGGGCGTGCAGTTGAAGGCCGTTGAGATCGACAGGGCCTGCATGGCCCTCATCACTGACCTCAAGCAACGCGGCATGCTCGACGAGACGCTCATCGTCTGGGCCGGTGAGTTCGGACGCACACCAATGTCACAGGGGGGAAGCGGTCGCGACCACCACAACAAGGCGATGTCGGTCTGGCTCGCTGGAGGTGGGATACGGGGTGGCGTGGTCCACGGAGCCACCGATGACCTCGGCTATGCGGCGGTCGACAAGCCCTGCACCGTGCACGACTTGCACGCCACGATGATGCACGTACTGGGCATCGACCACGAGTCGTTCAGCGTGAAGTTCCAGGGACTCGATGCCCGCCTGACGGGCGTCGAGGGAGCGCACGTGATCACGGACATCGTCGCCTGACGCTCGCCTTGCCAAGGAACGCGCCGCGGCCGCGTCGACAGGCCCGCTCGAGCCTCTTTTGCCCGACACACGGCGTGTTTTTCAAAAGAAAAGCGTGGTTCCCTCCCATCTTGCCGATTACAATCAGGGAGTCCCGCCGATCGACCCCTGGTCTCAACGGGGTCCGCGATTCGGACCATGGCATCCGAACCGGCGACGCGGGCGACCCTTCCTGGAGGCATTCGATGGGGTGGGCCGCTATCCGAACCGGTCGTCGAATCGCGCTCGCCTGCGGGCTGCTCGAGCTGCCGTCGACCACGTGCCTCGGCGTTGATCGCCTTCACTTCGATCGCGACATCCGCCCGATCCTTTCGGAAAATTGCTACGCCTGCCATGGGCCCGGCAAGCAGGAGGCCGGACTGCGGCTGGATTCGGCGACGTCCGCCTCCGCATCGCTCGAGAGCGGCGGCCGCGCGGTCGTGCCGGGTGATCTGGCCACCAGCGGGCTGGTCGCCCGGATCCGATCGACCGATCCAGAGAGCGTGATGCCTCCGCCCCACACGAAAAAGACGCTCGGTGAGGAGCAGAAGGCGCTTCTCGAGAAGTGGATCGCCTCAGGGGCCGCCTATGAACAGCACTGGTCGTTCCGTCCACTCTCGCGGCCAGTCCCGCCGGAAGTGCCCGGTGTTTCCGCGGCTATCGACCGCTTCATCGAGTCGCGTCTGGCCGCTGAGGGGCTGCCCGTCAATGCCGAGGCCGATCGGGCCACCCTGATCAGGCGGGTCACCTTCGCACTCACCGGACTCCCGCCCACTCGTGACGAGGTCGAGATCTTTCTCGCAGACCCGTCCGCCGACGCCTACGAGCGACTCGTCGATCGGCTGATGGCGAACCCGCATCACGGCGAGGAAATGGCCCGGCACTGGCTCGACGTGGCCCGGTACGCCGACACCCACGGCTTGCACCTCGACAACGAGCGGCAGATGTGGGCCTATCGTGACTGGGTGATCGACGCCTTCAATCGCAATCTGTCATTTGATCGTTTCACGATCGAGCAACTGGCCGGAGACCTGCTTCCGGATGCCACGCGGCAGCAGAAGGTGGCGACCGGATTCTGCCGCTGCAACGTAACGACGAGCGAGGGCGGATCGATCAACGACGAACTCCTCTTCCGCTATGCAGTGGACCGCACCGCCACGATGACCAACGCCTGGATGGGTCTTACCGGGCAATGTGCGGTGTGCCACGATCACAAATTCGACCCGCTTTCGAGTCGCGAGTTCTATTCGCTCTACGCCTTCTTCAACTCCGCGGCCGATCCCGGCTTCGACGGCAACAGGGTCGATACGCCCCCCGTGATGCCGCTCCCCTCAGCCGAGCAGGAGCGAACGCTCGCGGCCCTGGACGCTCGAATCCCCGAACTGTCGAAGGCGCTCGACGCGGCGATCGCAGCGGTGAGCTACGCCGACCCGTCATCGGCCGAGCCCAAGCCGGAGCCGACGCGTTCGGAGACGATCTGGTTCGACGATGACTTTCCGCCGAAGTCGCAGCCGCAGTCCTCCGCCGGTGGTACGAACTGGTTGCGCTCCGAGAACGCCGCGGCGGGCGAGCTCCGAGCGGGCGCCCGCTGCCTACAGCGAACGGCCAGCGGCGTGGGCCAGGACTTTTACGCGGGCAACGCCGACCCACTCGTGATCGCGTCTTCCTCCGGCGATGCCACGGAACTCTTCGCCCACGTTTGGATCGATCCGGCGAACCCGCCCCGGGCCGTCATGCTCCAGTACCACACCGACGCCTGGAAGCACCGCGCCATATGGGGCGATCCAGCGGCGATCGAATTCGGCGAGGCGGGCACGACGTCGCGTTTCCACGCGGGACCGCTCCCAAAGGCTGGCGAGTGGGTGCGCCTCTCGGTGCCGGCTGACAAGGTCGGCCTCACGGCCGGCGCGAAGGTGACAGGATTCGCCTTCACCCAATGCGACGGGAGGGTCCGCTGGGATCTCGCCGGCACCCTCTCCACGGTCGATCCCACGAGTGATCCAACCCTATCGTTCGCGGCCTGGTGGAAGTCGAAGACCGACCAACCCAAGCTCGACGACGTGCCGGAGCCGCTGCGCAATCTGGCCAAACAGGGACCGGAGAAGACGACCAAGCCCGAGGAAGTGGAGCAGGTTCGACGGCACTGGCTGACGAACGTCTGGTCACTGCGGCCCGATCCGCTCAAGCAGGCGATCGTCATGGTCGACGAGGCTCGCCAAAAGCGGGAGGCGCTCGACAAGGAGATCCCGAGGACCTTCGTCTTCGCGGATCAGTCCACGATGCGGGACAGCTTCGTGATGCTCCGCGGCGCCTACGACAAGCCGGGCGACAAGGTGACCCGCGCCACGCCCGCCTTCCTGCCGCCGCTCACCGTGCCCGAGGGGGCGACGCCGAACCGGCTCGACCTCGCGAACTGGCTCGTCACCCCGGAACAACCGCTCACGGCCCGCGTGGCCGCCACCCGGCTCTGGCAGCAGTTCTTCGGCGTCGGTCTCGTGAAGACGAGTGAGGACTTCGGGCTCCAGGGTGAGCCACCGAGCCACCCCGACCTCCTCGACTGGCTCGCGGCGGAGTATCGCGAGAGCGGCTGGAACACCCGGCACATCGTGAAGCTCATCGTCACGAGCCGCGCCTTCCGCCGCGCGAGCCCGGCAACGCCGGAACTCATCGCCGTCGACCCCGAGAACCGGCTCCTAACGCGAGGCCCGCGATTCCGGCTCGATGCCGAGCAGATCCGCGACAACGCCCTTGCCGTCTCCGGACTCCTCGTGAAGACGATGGGAGGCAAGGGCGAGAAGCCCTACCAGCCGCCGAACATCTGGGAGCCGGTCGGCTTCACGGGCTCGAACACGGCCACCTACAAGCAGGATTCGGGCACGGCCCTCTACCGCCGCAGCCTCTACACGTTTCTCAAGCGGACGGCGCCACCGCCGTTCCTCGTCAACTTCGACGCGCCCAACCGCGAACAATTCTGCGCCCGCCGCGAGCGGAGCAACACGCCGCTCCAGGCCCTGCAGCTCATCACCGCCGTGCAGCACGTCGAGGCCGCGCGGGCGCTCGCCGCCCGCGCGCTCGTCGAGGGTGGCGCCAACGATGCGGCGCGGATCGGCTGGCTGTTCCGCACCGTGCTCGCCCGCGACCCGGCGCCGGCCGAGGCCGGCATCGTGGCCGACTCGCTCGCCGGCCACCGGGCCCGCTACGCGGCCGACGAAGCGGCCGCGGCCAAGGCGATCGCCCACGGTGCCTCGAAGCCACCGGCCGGCGTGCCCGCGAACGAACTCGCCCCCTGGACCCTCGTGGCCACGATGATCCTCAACCTCGACGAGACCCTGACGAGGAAC
>JBJTBB010000368.1:0-3774 GCA_046091125.1 Planctomycetaceae bacterium | reverse complement strand
GCACATCCTGCACCTGTCGATCGGCCTTCTGCCTCGCGGCGACGGCGGACCGGGCATCGGACGATGCCGCCAGGGCACTTTTTTCGGCAGCGATCCGCGCCGCATCGGCTGCGGTGAATGCCTGCTGCTTTTGCGTGACGTCGGTGTCCGCCGCATCGAGCGCCGCTTTGGCCTTCGTGGCCAGATCTGTCTTCAGCGGAACATCCTTCTCAGCATCCTCGGCCCTCTTCTTGGCGATCGTCAGTCGTTCGCCGGCGGCGGTCTGCTGCCGTGTGAGCCTCGCCACGGCGCCGATCCTCCGAAGATCGCCGCGGACTTCAGCCACCGGCTGTCCGTCGCCCTTCCAAAGTCGCAGTGACCGGCTCTCGCCGACGGAGGCGATTCGGTCACCGCCGGCTCGTACGGCGACCGCGGCAATCGGCCCGCCGTGCTGGAACTGTCCGGTGATCTGGCCGTCCGCCAGTCGCACCCGCCGCACCACACCATCAACGCTCCCGGTGACCACCTCGAGCGTCGCCGACGGCACTGCCGCCAACGACGTGACCGCACCTCCCTGACCGGCAATGAGCCCGACGGCCTCGAGGGGCCATCGCCAGACGGCGTCATCGCCACTGGAAAGCACGCTCGTCCCATCGTCATCGACGCACACATCGCCGATCCCCCCCGTGTGTGAAGAGAAGCGCTCCAGGACCGCCCCTGTCGCAGGATCGTGCACGGTGAGCGCGGCAGCGGGGGCAGTCACCTTGGCGAGGCCGACGATCAATCTCCGCCCGTTCTCGGATAGCGCGAGCGACGAGACGTCCCCCGGCAGTCCGGAGACGCCGGGTCCGGCGGGACTGCCGTCAGACTTCCAGCATTTGACGACGCCGCCTTTGCAGCCAACGGCGAACAGCCCGCCATCAACGGTCGTCACCAGGCACGTGGCTGGTGCGCCACTGGCGACGCCGATCGTCGGCTGCCCTGACTCATTCTGGAATCCCTTGATGCTTCCATCGGCAAGTGCGAGCAGGAGACTGGCTCTACCGAGCATCGCGAGCCCCACGACCGGCTGCGGCATGACGTCGAACTGTCTGCGCAAGACGCTCCGCAATCGATCGAGGCTTCCCTGCGGGCCGACCCGCAGCAACACTCCAGCCGCCACCGGTATCACGGCGGCCGATGCCGGCGCCTCGAGCGCCTCGACGAGCTTCCCGTCGGACACGTTCCAGAAACGGATCACGGCCCGATTTTCCGCCGACTCGAGGGACACCGCCGACGTGCCGTCCGCTGCCAGGACGATCGACCGTGAGTCGCCCGCCGACCCGGTGAACGCCTTGATGAGCTGTCCTCCGGCGAGTTGATGGCTGCGAACCAGACCGTCAGTGCCGATCGTCACAAGCTGCTGTCCATCCTTCGACGAAACCGCGGCGATCGGAGCGGCGGGCAGATTCCACGCGGCCGCCTGCTGACCGTCCGCCGAATTCCAAAGCCGGACCGACCCATCCGCAGCGACCGCCCAGGGCTGGCCGTTCGGCGACAATCCGATCGAGCACACGGCAGCCGCATGCCCGCGAAACTCGCGTACCAAGGTGCCGTCCACGGTGGAGAAACAGCGGAGCACGTGATCGGTGCCGGCGGCCACCACCTGAGCTCCGTCGCCGCTCGCCACGACGGCCGTCACGGGTGAGGTCACATCAGGAATGACGGCGATCGGAGTGCCGACCGGCTGTGTGCAGTCCCAGATGCGGATACTGCGATCATCGCCGCCGGAGATGATCCGCGATCCATCCCCGATGAACGCGATGTAGCGGACAGGACCGGTGTGCCCACGGAGTTCGAACGGTGCAGAGGATCCATCGAGCGAGCGCACCAAGATCAACGCCGAACCTCCGGAAATGCCGGCGGTGGCCACGAGTTTGCGACCCTCATGCACAGTGGTCGCCGTCACCGAATCGAGGGCGGCCACCGCGATCTCAGCCCGGTCGGCGTCATCTTCCAATCCCCGCCAGAGCGACCCGCTCCCCTTGTCGTCAGCCGATCCGAGCGTCGCGCCGTCGGCCGTCGCGGCCAGGGCCGTGACCGGTGCGGTGGACGCCCAGAACCGTCGCATGAGCGTTCCCTCGGGGATCGACCAGAGGCTGACGGAACCGTCCGACGCGCCGGTGGCCAGTGCCCGTCTGCCGCCGGCCGAAGACTCCACGACACACAAGCTCGTGGCCGGACCACGATCGAGCGTCCACTCGGCGATCACCTCGGGGGCACCCCTGTCGTCGCGTGAGATCAGTCGCACCGTCGACGCATTCGTGAGCGCGAGCAATTGACGATCGACGCTCGTGGCCAGTCGGCGTCTTGGAACGGCATCGGCGACGATTCGAACCGGAACGCGATCGGGCGGCCGGATCGTCCGCAGGGAGGCGTCGCCACCGGCCACGACCAGCATTGGGTCCGGCGCATTGGGCAATTGCCCTTCGCCGGTGACGACCGCGATCGCCCGCACGGGCTGCGGAAGCTCGACGGCCCCGAGAAGCACGCCGTCATCGGTCCGCCAGCGACGGATCGATCCGTCGGCCGATCCGGCCAGCAGCGTCGCGCCGTCGGGCATGAAGAGCAGCGACGTCACGCCAGATCCCAGCCCCTCGATCACCGGACCGGCTTTTCCACTTGCGGCGTCCCAGAGCCGGATCGTTCCCGCCGAGGCGGTCGCAAACCTGCTTCCATCGGGGCTCGCCGCAATCGCCGTCGCCGGCCCCGACGCCACCTCGAAGGCTCGCACGTCCCGCGGCCGTCGCCAGATCTTCACCTCACGGAAACCGCCGCTGGCGAGCATGTCCCCTTCCCTGTTGAAGGCCAACGACTCGACCAGATCCTGATGGGCTCCGCCAAACGACTCGATCGCCGGATCGACCAGTTCCGACACGAGCCTGCCACTGGGGGCATGATGCAGCAGCAGCCGATTACCGCGTGCCACGGCGACGTGCTGGGCATCCGGGGTCACGGCGACCGCGGAAGCCGGAGCGAATCGCCCGCCGATCGGACGCCAGGAATGTGGCGAAATCCCCCCGGCGGCGCCGAACGATTTTGCCCCTTGTTCGACCCATAGGGCAAGCAGCCCCAGCTCTTCTGGCTTCAATTTCGCTGCATTGACGTCATTGCCCTCCGGCGGCATGACCGGGTCGTCCCGGTGTGCCGCGAGTACGACGAGCAGGCTCTTGTCAGCTGATCCGGGCACCACGGCCGGTCCCGAATCGCCCCCCTTGAGCATCGCCTCGACTGTCTCGAGGACGAGGTCACCCTGTCGCTCGCTGGCACTGTGGCAGGCCAGACAGTTCCGCTGAAGGATGGGGAGCACATCGGGTTCGAAGAGGACCGCGGTCTTCCGGTCGGGCCTGATGACCTCCAGTGGCTCGGCGCCGGCTGCGACCTTGAAGACGGTCAATGCCAGAGAGCATGCGATCGCGACGAGGGAGCGATTGTTCATGATCGATTTGAACCGGTCGGGGAACAACTGGGTCATTGCGCGGCTGGCGGTGGCGCCGCGGCGACCGTCGCAGTGACGAGGCCCGGGACGACGAGCTGCTGGCCATTGAACACAACCGTGAAGGACAGCTTGAGTTCGTGAGTGCCAGGCGTCGCGTTGGCCGCCAGAGGAATCATGATCGTCCCCGATCCCGGGGCCGCTGGCAGGGCCGCTGTCGCGGCGGGAATGCCCGAGGTGCCCGCCGGCTGTTCGCTGCGGGCAGTCACATCACCGGCGAATCCGTAGAGGCGTTCGACCGTGAAGGGAATCGTCAACGG
>JBJTBB010000367.1:0-3268 GCA_046091125.1 Planctomycetaceae bacterium | reverse complement strand
GCCTCAGCCGGCTTCAAGCCGGGCGACGTGATCCTCAAGCTCGACGACGCTCCCGTCGCCAACGTGCGGCGGCTGGCGGCGCTCCTCGGCATCTACCCCGAGGGGCACGACGTGCAGGTGACCGTGAAGCGGGATGGGGCCGAGGCCGTCCTCGACGCTACGCTCGTGGCCCCGAAGCGGAGCCAGATCGGCATGAACCTCGTCCGGCCGCGGGGCAACGACTTCACGCCCCGGGTGGACGAGGTGGAGGAGGGCACGCCGGCGGCGGCGGCGGGCATGAAGTCGGGCGACGAGATCCTCGCCGTCAACGGCCAGCGGCTCGAGTTCCGCAGCAAGCAGGAGTTCCGGGCGTTCGACCGCGGCCTGCGGACCCGGTTCAACGAAGGCGACATCGTCACCTTCAAGGTCCGCCGCGGCAAGGACGAGGCGGCCGAGGAACTCGAGTTGCGGGTCGTCGCCAAGTGACCGTCTGCGGAGATGCCCGGAGGGTCAGTCCGTTCACGGCACGTCGAGATCGTAGCGCACCGGCTGGGTCCCGGATCCGGGAATGACGAGGTCGGGAGGCTGAAAGGCCGCCGGTACATGGCAGCGACGCGGCGCCTCGTGCGGATCGATGCCTGCGCCGCCGGTCTTCGTCACACACTCGATCCGCACCTCGTAAGTTCCCGGCCGCAGTCCGTCCCCCTGCGTGAACGTGCCGGCCCTGAACGACCCGTCTTCAAGGAACACCGCCGTGCCAGGCAGCGATCCGGAGCGATCCCGGGCCAGGTCCTTCGACATCTCGCGGGGCACGAAATACAACGTGCCCGGTGCCGGTGGCGTGCGGCCGGCGAACCGCACGCGGCCCTCGACAGCCACGAGCCCCTTGGCACCTCTACAGCCTGCGAGCCCAGCCACGAGAACGAGGAGGGCTACCAGTCGATGATATGCGACGCCTCGTCGGCCCATGTCATTCAAGTGTCGCCTGGGCGACGTCGCGACTGGCCAGCCGGCGCGTGCCGAGGGCCCAGAGCACCGGAAACGAGATGTCCTCGTACACAAACCGCACTCCACCGTCCGCCAGCGCCACCATGGCCCCGGCGGGATGCCGGCTCTTGATGCCGTTGATCCGCTGCTCGTTCACGATGCCCGTCGGCGGATCGTGCAGACCGTCGGGCACGATCTCAGCGGCTGTGGCAAAAACATTGATCGGGGTGTTGGTGAGCACGGTCACCGGGTTGGTGACAAAAATACCGTTGTGCACCGTGTCGTTCGGCAATGTCTCGCCGAGAAGCAACGTGTTGGAGAGCCCGTCCGTGACGCTGTCGAACGTGACCCGCACCGCACGAAGGGAGAAGAAGCCGGGAACATAGAAATCCCGAGCCAGAGGCAGATTGCTGTTCGTCGCATTGCAGCAGGGATTCAGCCGCGTCGGCGTTGGTGAGCAACCCCACGCGGCATTCGTCGGGCACAGCAGGCAGGTGCCGACATCCGGAAGGGCCGGGCCCAACGAACCGGCATACCATTGTCCGTGACCACGGATCGCGGTGACGTTGCCATCGCACCGGTTGCCGATGATGGGGCTCGAACCCCGCGGATCGCTGGGGCAGATCAAACGGGGCAGCACCGTCAGGCTGACGTCGTAGTTGGAGACCGGCTGAGCGGCGCTGACCGAGGAGTTGGACGTTTTTTTCGAGAAGTCGAGCTGGTCGAACATCGCCTGGAGTTCGAGATGCGGGAAGATCTCCACGTTCCAGGTATCGGGGAAGCCTTGCTTGAAAGAATCGATCGCCACGCTCGGCAACGCAGTCTCGGCGTGCCAGGCAGGATTCCGATTGCAGTTCGTCCGCGGCAGCATTCCTTGGGAGTGGTGGTAGTGCAGCAGGGCGAGCGCGCCCTGCTTGATGGCGTTGCTGCACTGCACCCGGCGGGCCGCTTCACGAACCCCCTGCACGGCGGGCAGAAGCAACGCCATCAGCACGGCGATGATCGCCACGATGACGAGCAACTCCACCAGCGTGAGGCCCAGGCGACAGCCCCGATGGCGAATCTGCATGGGTGACACACCTCGCGACGGGTGGAGCCGGGGAGCACGCCTCGCCGTACGCCTTGAACCCCACAGCCGACGCCTATGGCCGACCCGATTCAGTATCCTCTCAACCGCGTACCGAGGCAAGCCTCATACGGCTCCCGATCCACGATCACCTTGGACGCCTTTCGCACGCTCACGCTGAGCAGCCCTGCCCGTCCGGTGCGCCGATTCCACGACCAGCCGTCGCTCATTCGCTCCAGGCGCGTCGCGCCCAGGCGTCCATGGCGTCGTAGCGGTCTTCCCAGGTCGTATACATGGCGCCTACGATCCCCGGCACGTCCGCGACCTGCGCCCGCCAGCGGGCGATGGCGTCGCCGTTCGCGTCGCTGTCGTAATAGCCCGCCAGGATCTGCTTCAGACCGCGATCGGCGAAGAAGCGGCAGTTCTTCCCCTCCAGGCCGCCGTGCCAGTTCACGATGCCGACGTCGCTGTCCAGTCCCTGCCAGGAGCCCTCGAGGGAGCCGTTCGCGGCGTAGTACCGGTCGACCGCGTTGTGCAGCGGATCGAACATGTCGCTCCACACCCAGATCACCGCGTCTGGACGCGCATCGCGGATGATCCGGGCGGCCTGCCGCACGTTGTCGGCGAGCAGTTCGCCGGGGGTCATCTTCCTGCTGCGACACAGCGCACATTGGTTCATCACGCGCATCTCGTCGTGCGACATGAGAAAGGCGGCCGGGTGCAGCAGCGCCTCGGCCTGCCTGACCTCCTCACGCCACTCGTCGAAGATTTTCGGCTCCGTGACACAGCTCGTCAGGCGATCCTCGTAGACGACGATCGGGTGATAGTAGGAGACGCGCAGCCGCTCCCCGTCGCCGATTCGCGTCGTGGGCGTCAAGCGGATCGCCGGCGGCTCGTGGTACGGGATCCAGGGATGCAGCCGCGGATCGACCACCGGGCGGAAATCGCGACCCTCCTCGTAGACGACGCCGTTCTCGCCCCGGACGCTCACGGGACATCCGGGCCGGCGGAGGACATTGACCAGCCCGATCTCCTCGACGGTCAGATCGTCCCACCACACCCGGCCCTCCTTGCCGGACCACGATCCCAGATACAGGTTGCCCGCGGTGTTGTCCATGCTGTTGAAGACCAGGTCGACGCGCCGCCAGTCCTGGGTCCGCTCGGCGCGAAACGTCTGAAAGCTGATGGCCCCCGTGCCATCCGTCTTCAAGAGCTTGACTTCGGGCTCGGCCGGCG
>JBJTBB010000366.1:0-7112 GCA_046091125.1 Planctomycetaceae bacterium | reverse complement strand
CACACTCCCTGGGCCAACGACCGCTCCCTCGCCCAGTCCGAGGTGACCGACCTGCTCGACTGGATCGCCGGCGGCAAGCCCGAGGGCGACGGCCGCGAGGCAGCCACCACTCGGCGATTTGAGGGTGAATGGCAGATCGGCAGACCCGATGCGGTGTTCGCGTTTTCCTCGCCGGTTCGAGTCAAGGCCACCGGCACGATGCCATATCAGAACGTCGTGATCGAAACGCACCTTCCCGAGGATCGATGGGTGCAGGCGATCGAAATCCAGCCGGGCGACCGCAGTGTCGTGCACCACGTGCTCGTCTTCGTGCTCGAGGATGGTGCCGATGCCGCCGAAGAGGAAGACGCCACCGCGGAACGGGGTGGCTTCTGGGGCGCTTACGTCCCGGGCAACAGCACGGTGACGTATCCGCGCGGATTTGCCAAACGGCTGCCGGCCGGTGCACGGCTCAAGTTCCAGATGCACTACACACCCAATGGCACGGCCACCACCGACCTCACGCGGATCGGACTGGTCTGGGCGGACGTCGCCCCATCTCATGAAGTCAGGGTCGCAGGAATCGTCAATACCCGCATTTCGATCCCGCCGGGGGCCGCCGACCATCGGGAGGAGGCATCGCTGCGGCTTCCCTTCGATGCGACGATCATGGGGTATCTGCCGCACATGCACGTACGCGGCAAAGCCTGCCGCTATGAGCTCGTTCGAGCCGGCGGCGATCCGACCACGCTGCTGGACATTCCGCGTTACGACTTCAACTGGCAGCTTCTCTACCGTTACGCTGAACCGCTGCCACTGGAGGCCGGCGACACGCTCCGCTTCACTGCCTGGTTCGACAATAGTGCGGCCAATCCCGCCAACCCCGATCCCACAAAGACCGTAGGATGGGGATCACAGACCTTCGACGAGATGCACCTCGGCTACGTCGAGTATTTCATTCCACACGTTCGACCGGGCTCTCCCTTCTCGTTCGGCGCTGGACGACGGGGCCGGGAACGGGCGGGGCGATCGGTCGAATCCGCCGCACGCCCCTGACGCCATGCGGCCGCGGTTTTTTCGGGACCATCGCGGCCCTCGGCCAGCGTCCGCCGACCCTACCGCAACGTAAGCGACACGGGCGTTCACATGCATCTCCGGTCGCCAGTGACGAGGTGAGACGCTAGTCTTGATCACGTCGATGGTGCCGGTCCAGCGGGCATCATCGGTCCGATATCGATGCGGACCGAGCGGTTGATTCACGTCGGTCGACAAGGAGTGCTTTCGTGGCAGGGAGGGCAAATGGCCGCGGAATCACACGCATCATGAGCCGCTGCTGCCTTGTCGCCATCCTCGCGCGCCTCTGCATGTGTGACGTCGCCATGGCGGAGGAGGATTCGCTCCGCCTCGCCAGATTCGATGTCGACGTCACGCCGCCGATCGGTGTGCGGATGGCCTACGACACCGCGGCACGTGCCGCCGATCTGCCTCTGCGCTGCCGCGGTATCGTGATTCTCGGCGCCGGGGAGCCGATGGTGCTCGCTGCCATCGACTGGATCGGCATCGGCAATGCGGCTCACGACGCCTTTCGAGACGCCCTGGCCCACGCGGCCGGCACCAGCCCCGAACGAATCGCCATCCAGTCCCTTCACCAACACGACGCCCCTCAGGCGGACTTCACCGCCGAAAAACTCCTCGCCGACATGGGCGTGACGACCTATCGGAGGTTCGACGGCAGATTCGCTCGTGAGATCATCTCTCGCACCGCGACTGCCATCACCGCTTCCCTTGCATCGGCCGTTCCCATCACGCATGTCGGTTTCGGCCGAGGAAAGGTGGAAGGGGTCGCGAGTAATCGTCGCCTCCTCGGCCAGGATGGAAAGGTCAGTGGGTGGCGGGCGAGCACCACCCGCGACGCCTCCCTGAGGGCTGAGCCGGAGGGATTGATCGACCCTTTCGTGGCGGCTTTGGTGTTCTGGTCGGACGCGGATCCCGTGGTGGTCCTCACCTCCTACGCGACACACCCGATGAGTTACTATCGCACCGGGGTCCCGGGACCGGACTTTCCCGGAATCGCCCGATTGCTCCGTTCGCAGGACGTGCCCTCGGCACTGCACGTCCACTTCACGGGCGCGGGCGGAAACGTGGCTGCCGGAAAGTACAACGACGGCTCCCACTCGAACCGGGTCACGTTCGCCCTCAGGCTCGCCGCCGGCATGCGTTCGGCATTCGACGCGGCAGTCGGCGATCGCCATCCGATCGATGCTGATGCGGTGGGGTGGTCCAGCGTACCGGTCCGCCTCGAGTCCCGACCCGAACTCGAATCCGCGGCATTGACGGCCGCCATTCGGACAACGGTCGACCGCGGAACGATGAACGACGCCGACGCACTCGCATGGGTCGAACGATGCCGGACAGGACCTCCGATCGACGTGACGTGCCTGCGAGTCGACGACGTCCGGATGCTGCACATGCCGGGCGAGTTATTCGTCGAGTATCAACTCGCCGCCCAGGCGATGCGTCCGGACATTCACGTCATGATGGCCGCTTACGGGGACTACGGACCTGGCTACATCGGCACCGCGGCGGCCTACGCACAAGGCGGGTACGAGGTGGAGACGCGGAGCGCGTTCGTCGGCCCTGAGGCGGAGGCCGCCCTCACCGAGGCGATGCGGACACTGTTGGGCGCGGAGCCCCCACCGGCCCCCGGGTCCGCCGATCATTCGGCGGACCTTCCGAGGATTGCACCGGTCAGTTCCCGGGAGGCCGGTGAAACCATGCGTCTGGCCGGGGGGTTTTCGATGACGTTGGCGGCCGCCGAACCGCTGCTGGCGAGCCCCGTCGCGATCGACTGGAACGAGGATGCCGCGCTGTACGTCGCGGAGATGCGGGGATACAGCGAAAACCGCGACGATCGGCTCGGTCGAATACGCAGGCTCATCGACGACGATCGCGATGGCTCCTTCGACCGAGCCGGCGTGTTCGCCGAGGATCGTGCATGGCCAACGGCCGTCTGGTGCTGGGATGGCGGCCTGTTCGTGGCCGATGCGCCGGACATCATCTTCCTCCGGGATACCGACGGTGACGGCGTCGCCGATCAGCGACGCCGAGTCTTCACCGGTTTCGGCACCGGCAACGTACAGGGACTCGTGAATTCACTTCGATTCGGTCTCGACAATCGCATCCATGGATCGGCGAGCTCGGCGGGGGGTGATGTCAGGATCGTGAACGATGACTCACCCGTCGGACAATCCGTAAGCATCCGCGGTCGGGACTTTTCCTTCGATCCCCGCGGGCTCGGTCGACCGGACGCCACGCTGGACCTGCGACCCGAAACCGGCGGAGCGCAGCACGGCATGTCGTTCGACGATCATGGGAATCGGTACGTCCGCTCCAACAGCGATCACGCCATCCGCTGCATGCTGGACGATCGATACCTCTCTCGCAATCCCCACTTTCCGGCCCCGTCCGGCCGGGAGAGCATCGCCGCCGAGGGGCCGCAGGCCGAGGTGTTTCGTGCGAGTGCCGTCGAGCCGTGGCGGGTGCTTCGTACCCGACTGAGGGCAAGCGGTGTCGTGCCCGGCATCGTCGAAGGTGGCGGTCGTCCAGCCGGGTACTTCACCAGCGCGACGGGTATCACCGCGGTCCGCGGCAGTTCTACAGGCGCACTCCGAGGCATGCTCGTGATCGGGGATGTCGGCAGCAACCTCGTGCATCGCAAGCAGATCGTTCCGCAAGGATCGGGCGTACGAGCCGAGCGGGTCGATCAAGCCGGCGAGCTAGTGGCGTCGACCGACAATTGGTTCCGACCCGTGCAGTTCGCCAACGGCCCGGACGGCTCGCTCTGGATCGTCGACATGCAGCGGGAGGTGATCGAGCACCCCGACAGCCTCGCGCCGATCATCAAGCGCCACCTGGACCTCACGAGCGGTCGGGACAGCGGGAGGCTCTGGCGGCTCTGGCATACCGACCATCCCCCGTCGATGCCAACGGCGCTTTCGTCGGCATCGACCGAGAGGCTCGTCCCCTTCCTCGATCACGACAACGCGTGGCACCGTGAGACTGCCCAGCGGATGCTCCTCGGTCGTGGCGATCCCGCCACGATCCCTCTCGTGCGGAACCTGCTCGCCGCGCGCACCGTTGGCCCCCTCGGCCGGCTGCATGCGCTGTGGCTCCTGGCAGGACTCGGGAAACTCGGCATCGATGACATCGAGGCGGCACTCGACGACCAATCGGAGGCCGTTCGTGTCGCTGGACTCCGGCTCGCCGAGCCCTTTCTGGTCGCGGAGACTGGCGGTTCGCGTCTGGCCGGGCGAATCGCGGCCCTGTCCGAGTCGGAGCCCTCGATCGCCGTACGACTGCAGTTGGCCCTCGCAGCGGGCTTCATCTCGGATGACGGTCGCCGCAGAGCCACGCTCTCTTCGCTTCTGGCTCGCGACGGAGCGGATCAGTGGTGCCGGATCGCCGCCGCCACCTCGATGCGCGATGACGCCGGTTTCATCGCCTCGGAATGGCTGCAGGACGTTCGCCGCCTGTCGTCGCCAGTCGCCGAACAAGTGATGCCGATGATGTTCACCCAGATCGGCCGCCGAGGGATTGATGCGGAGATCCAGGACGCCCTCGATCGCATCACCACGCTTGCTCGTCCTCCTGCCCCGAATGCAACGGACCATCGGGACATCGCCACCCGGCTGATCGTCGCCCTGAGAGATGCCCTCGTCGCCACGGGACGAAACGTCGATCGATCCCGGGGGTCTGGGTCGGCCGATGACGTCCTCACTTCGCTGGCGGCCTGGAACCGCGATATCGCCTTCGATGCCAAACGACCGACATCCGATCGGGCCCGCGCCGTGCGCGGGGCGGCGCTCGACGGCATCGGGCACATCGCCCCGCTCCTCGATCGAGCCCAGCCAACGGAGGTGGTGCGGGTGGCGGTGGAGACGATCGACCGCTCGAGCGACCCCTCGGCCGATGCGATCCTCATCGACGCGATCAGCAGTATTCCAGGCGACGCGCGAACGCTCGTCACTGCGGCCCTGACTCGAACGGCCTCGCGGGGTGCCGCCCTACTTTCCGCCCTCGCCGACGGCAGGATCCACGATGAGGCGCTCGACCGCCAGGGTCTCGAGTCGCTGCGTCGATTCCCCGATGACGACGTGCGCCGCCGCGCGGAGGCGATCCTCGGCGGCCCACCGTCCGCCGACCGCAGACAGCTTGTGACCGCGTATGCGGCGAGTCTCCCCACTGCGATCGGTGACCCGGAATCGGGCCGCTCGGTGTTCCGCCGCCACTGCGTGTCGTGTCACCGGGTCGGGGGTGTCGGCCACGACCTCGGACCCAATCTCGCTGCCATGCAGGCCCGCGGACCAGAGGCGATGCTCGTAGGAATACTGGACCCGAACCGCGAAGTACTGCCCGCCTTCACGGCCCGAACGGTCGTCGGGAATGATGGGCGGGTTGTCACCGGCCTGCTCGTGACCGAGACCGCCGCATCGCTGGTGCTGCGGTTACCGGAAGGCGACGAACGTACGGTTCCTCGCGATGAGATCGAATCGGTGATAGATACGGGGCGGTCTCTCATGCCCGAAGGCTTCGAGCGTTCGATCGAGCCACGGGATATGGCCAATCTGCTGGCCTACATCATGTCCGCGTCCGCCGGCGCAGGCCCCCGCTAACGACTGCTCCCCTTGAGAACCCGTTTTCATGCAGCCGATCCCCGACGCCGGATGGCGTTTCGACAATTCATACGCCCGCCTGCCGGCTTCGCTCTTTGCGGCCGTCCGGCCGAGCCGGGTGCCCAGGCCCATGACCGTGATCCTCAACGAGCCACTCGCGCGCGAAATGGGGCTCGATCCAGGCGTCCTCGGCGAGAACGCGGCTGACAACTTTTCAGGCAATGACTTGCCACCCGGGGCGGAGCCGATCGCTCAGGCCTATGCGGGTCATCAGTTTGGTCACTTCACCAATCTCGGGGACGGTCGGGCGATCCTGCTCGGCGAGCAGCTCACGCCTGACGGCGGCCGCCTCGACGTCCAGCTCAAGGGATCCGGCCGCACCCGGTACTCCCGAGGCGGCGACGGCCGTGCGGCCCTGGGGCCGATGCTGCGTGAATACATCATCAGCGAAGCCATGCACGCCCTCGGCGTCCCCACCACCCGCAGCCTAGCCGTCGTATCGACGGGACAGGAGGTGCTGCGGACGACTCCGTTGCCAGGGGCGATCCTCACCCGCGTCGCTTCCAGCCACATTCGGGTGGGAACCTTCCAGTTCGCCGCTGCGATCGATGACCGCGAAGCCTTGTCCGCCCTTCTTGCACACTCGATCGCGAGGCACGCCCCCGAAGCGAAAGACGCGAAAGATCCGGCAATCGCCTTCTTCGAAGCGGTCGTCGAGCGGCAGGCGTCGCTCGTCGCCGGATGGATGCTTCTGGGGTTCGTGCATGGCGTCATGAATACCGACAACATGGCCGTGTCGGGGGAGACGATCGACTACGGTCCCTGTGCATTTCTCGACAGCTACGCGCCGGACACCGTGTTCAGTTCGATCGATCATCACGGTCGCTACGCGTTCGCCAACCAACCTTCGATCGCCCAGTGGAACCTCGCGAGACACGCGGAGAGTCTGCTGACGTTGGTTCATGGCGACGAGACCGCGGCGCTCGTCTCACTGCGGCGCGTATTCGCGACCTTCCCGGAGCATTTCGAGCGGCATCACCTCGCTGGCGCCAGAAAGAAACTGGGACTCGTGACGCAGGAACCCGGCGATAGCCCATTGTTCGACGCGCTCCTCGGCCGAATGCACGCGTCGAGGGCGGACTTCACCGTCACCTTCGCGTCTCTCGCGGAACTGGCCGAACCCGTCGCTCCATCGGCCGATCAGGCAGTCATGCTGGGCGATTGGCTCGACGACTGGCGGCGCCGACTGCAGAGGCAATCACTCGGGCTTTCCGATTCGGTGAGGCTGATGCAGAGTGCAAATCCGCTCGTGATTCCCCGTAACCACCGCCTCGAGGAGGCCCTTGCCGCAGCCGAGGCGGGCGACTTCGGCGTCTTGCGCTCACTGCTCGAAGCGATCCGCCGTCCTTTCGAGTGCATCCCCGCTCATGACTCATACCGGTTCGGCCCACCCGCCGGTTG
>JBJTBB010000365.1:0-5026 GCA_046091125.1 Planctomycetaceae bacterium | reverse complement strand
GATCCGGACGTACGGCTGCGTCTCGCTGACGCCGCTGCCGCCATCGGGAGGCCCGATCTCGAACAGGTCTGGCGGGCCGCGGCGGAGGGGGTGGCAGGGACTGAAGCGGTGTATCCAGCCGCCCAGCAGCCCGACACTGCCCTGGAAGCCGAACAATGACGAGCCGACGGATACCGTACGGTTTTCATCGTCGACGGATCGTGTCCATCGCGGTCATTCTGTCGGTTGTTCTCGCTGTCGCGATCCCGGAGATTGCGATCAATCGGGCCTGGTGGCTCGTCGAGCAGCGCCGCCATGATGCGGCAGAGACCTGGCTGACCGTGGCGTCGAGCCTGTCGCCTCGCCGAGGGATCGTCCATTACCTCGCGGCACGAATCGCCCGCCGACAGCAGCGATTCACCGATCTGCGGCACGAGTTGATTGCCGCCCGCGATTCGGGATGGTCCGTCGCGGATCTGGAACGAGAGCAGTGGATCGCGCTTGCGCAGTCGGGCAAGGTCGACGAGATGGAGCCGCACTGGAGCGAACTCTTTCTCGAACCCGGGTCGGACGGGCCCGAGATCTGCAGGGCGTTCGTCGTGGCGGCGCTCAAGCGATCGCAGATCGCGGATGCTCGTCGGGTACTCAAGGCCTGGATGAGCGACTACCCGGCCGACGCCGCTCCCCACTACCTCGCGGCGACGATCCACGAGGTTCAGCGGGAGTGGGCCGATGCAGAGCGGGACTACGCGAGGGCGCTCGAGCTTGGACCGGCCGACGATGACACCGTCCTCGCTGCCCGGAAAGGGCTCGCGACCGCCCGGATGGGGAGGTTGCGATACACGGAGTCGCTCGATGCGTGGAGTGCCGTGCTTGGCCTGATGCCCGATGACGAGACGGCGATGGTTGGACGCGCCGAGTGTCTTTTCGCTCTCGCAAGGATCGACGAGGCGCGGGATGCCGTTGCCGCCGCGCTCGCCACACATGCCGCCTCGGTTCCGGCGAGGTCGCTTGCGGGTCGGATCGAATTGGCGGCGGGGAATCCGGCCGCGGCCGCAGTCCAACTCGCGATCGCGGTCGAGTCAAGGCCGGAGGATGCCGAGTTGCGATACGCGCTCGGCCGCAGCCTACGGCTTTCCGGCCGGGAACAGGATGCGGAGCAACACCTGGCCTACCGTGCCGAGGCTGAGGAGCCGCTCGCCCGACTCCGTGACCTGCAAAACGAAAGACCCGCGCGGTCTTGGGACGCGGACCTCCGTTTCGCCATCGGTGAGATCACCTACCGCTGGAAGTCACGGGACGAGGGACTCAAATGGTTTCGCACCGCGCTTGACGTCGACCCATCCCATGCGCCCAGCCTCGCGGCGATCGCCTCCCACGAGGAGAATGGCTTCCGCAACGTCCGGTCCGATGCGTCGCGGCAAATTCGAGCCGACGCTGCACCCGTCACGGCGACGGCGACCGTGGTCACCGAGCGGCCCACCGGGGCGAGGGATGTGCTCCGGCTGATCGATCGGGCATCCGACGCCGGCCTTGTCTTCACCGCGGTCAATGGAGAGGAGTCGGGGCGGCTCACGATCCTCGAGAGCCTCGGCTGCGGCGTGGGCGTGATCGATCTCGACGGTGACTGTGATGACGACGTCTGTCTCGCGGGAGGAGGACGCTTCGCGCCCGATGCGTCGGTGCCCCTACCCTCCCCCACGGGACTGTTTCGCAACGACGGCTCCGGAACGTTCGTGGAGATCTCATCATCCGCGGGTCTCGCCACACCCGACTTCTATTCGCACGGGGTGAACGCGGGGGACTACGACGGCGACGGCCACGTTGACCTCCTCCTCACGGGCTACGACGGCGTGCAGCTCCTGCAGAACCTCGGAGATGGCACGTTTCGTCAGGTCGCCCATGAAGAGCACGGCATCGACGGCCGCGGATGGAATACGAGCGCCGCATGGCTCGACGCGGATGGCGACGGCTGCCTCGACCTCTACCTCGTGCGATACGTTGACTGGAGCCCTCAGAACGATCCGCCCTGCACGCTGCACGGACGCCGAGACGTCTGTCCACCGGCACAGTTTTCAGGCGTGACCGATCGCCTTTTTCGGTCCGATGGGGCGGGAGCATTCGTTGATATCGGAGATGCCTGCGGCCTCGAGCCGGGAGGAAAGGGCCTCGGCGTCGTGGCGAGTGATCTCGACCTCGACGGTGATGTCGACGTGTTCGTCGCCAACGACACGACCGCGAATCGCCTCTATCGCAACACGAATGGATCGTTCGAGGACTGCGGGCTCGTCGCGGGAGTCGCTCTGGGGCCCGATGGCGAGCCCGAGGGCAGCATGGGGGTGGACTGCGGCGACGCCACGCTCGACGGTCTGCCCGACCTCTGGGTGGCTAATTTCGAGAACCAGAGTTTCGGCCTTTACCGCAACTACGGCGACTTCGGCTTCGAGAATGTGAGCGCGGCGACGGGCGTGACGGCGGTCGGGGCGGTCTACGTCGGTTTTGGCACGATGTTCGTGGATGTGGATCTCGACGGTGCGGAGGATCTCTTTGTGGCCAACGGCCACGTCATGCGTCATCCGCTCGACTCGCCCGTCCTCCAGCGGCCTCTGCTGTTTCACAACCGTTCTGGCCGACGGATGGAGAATGTCGCGATGCGTGCGGGCGAGTACACCGCCACCGGCCACATGGGCCGAGGCGCCGCCGCATCCGACGTCGACGGTGATGGTGACGACGACCTGGTCGTGAGCCATACGAACGAGCCGGCTGCCTTGCTTTTGAATGACTCGGAGCGTCGCGGGCGGCGACTGAGCCTCGCACTCGTTGGCGTCGCGGCCAACCGCGAGTGCCTAGGGGCGTCGGCGATCCTCGAAACCAAAGCGTCCGACGGCAAGGGTGACACCGAGACCGGACATGCATCCGCAAAGCCGCGTCGCCTCCTGCGGCAGATCAAAGGTGGCGGCAGCTACCTTTCAACGGGTCCCCGTCGGCTGGTCTGGGGCATCCCGACTGGCGAGACCCCCGTGCGACTCACGGTCCTCTGGCCGGGCGGCATCCGGACAGAATGCCCCTGGACGGCCGACGAGGGTTTTTTCGTCCTTGTGCAGGCACTGCCGAAAACGCCGATAAGGATTGGAGGGCGGTCCCCCGAGCATTGAGCGAGCGATCCCGGGGAGCGATTCTTCCGACTCGCTGTTTTTGCCAAGGACGTCCGCTCGTTTGTATATTCTTCTTGGGTCATGAGATTCGAACGCTCAAAAGGCATGGGAGAGTTCCCGAATGCACTGGTATGGGCTCTGTTCGCGTTTGTTCGCCTCGTCATTGTTGATCGCACTCTTCACGAACGTCGGTTGCGGTCGAATCTCCGACGCGCCTCCACTCGTGCCTGTCAGCGGCCGCGTACTTGTCGATGGCGAACCCACCGCAAGGCTGTCGGTGATCTTCGCTCCCGACAACCAGAAGGGCACGACCGGTCCGGCTTCGGTGGGAACGACATCGACCGACGGTGGTTTCACGCTCACCGCACCCGGCAACCGGTCCGGAGCCGTGGCCGGCTTCCACAGGGTCACCGTCAGCTGCCCGTTCGACCCATCCTCGGGATCGGACCCGTCTGGACAGAAGGCGGCCGGGGGCGGTTGCTCGCTGCCAGCCGTCTATACCGACCCACTGCTCACGCCGCTCTCACTCGAGGTACGAGCGACCACGGATGCGGCCGGCCCGCTCCTGATCGAAATCTCCCGTACGACGGAGTCGAAATGATGATCTCCTCGCCTTTTGCCCGCAGACCACGGAATCGACAGTCCGCATTCACGCTCGTCGAACTTCTCGTCGTGATTGCGATCATCGGCGTGCTCGTGGGGCTGCTCCTGCCCGCCGTGCAGGCGGCCCGCGAGGCGGCTCGTCGAGGAGGCTGCTCCAACAATATGCGTCAGATTGGTCTCTCGCTCATGAACTATGAGAGTGCCAAGGGCTGTTTCCCCGCCCTCGAAGACCACTCGACCGCGTTCCTCCAGGGCTCCAACAACAACTGGGGCGAGACGCCGGGCAACTGGCTGATCCACATCCTGCCCTACATGGATCAGAAGGACGTCTATGACCGCATCGACTTCTCGATCGGCTGGGCGTCGGGCAGTAACAAGAGCGCCTTCACGAAGCGATACACCACCTTCCTCTGTCCAAGCAGCCCTCATCAGAACAAAGTCTCCGGAAACAACTTCGACGCTCACATCGTCAACTATTACGGTGTGTGGGGTTCCAAGGACTCCCCCGGAGGCCGGGCTCGGATGCAGTGGGCCCTCGGGAACAACACCAATGCCGACGGCAAGGGCGTGCTGTACTTCAACAGCAAGACGAAGCTCTCTGAGATCACCGATGGCTCCTCGCAAACGCTCATCGCCGGCGAGGTCCGTGGCTACCGCCCTCGCAGCGTCGATGACGTCGTGACGTTCTCGGCGGATGGAGGGCGTGGCATGCGATGGGAGGTCGGCACGTCACCTTTGCTCCGACCGATCAACGGCATCGATGGCGAAGCGGGCACCAACTGCCCGGGATGCCGTTGGGAGAACATGTCGAGCTTCCATCCCGCGGGAATCAACGTCCTGTTCGCGGACGGCTCGGGGCGATTCCTCAGTGAAAACGTCGACTCCACGGCGTTCCTGCGAATCGGATCGATGGCGGAAGGACAGCCCGTTGGCGCGGGAATTCCCTAACGCAGTCGCCCGAATCGGGCGACTGGTCCTGCCGCGGATTGTCCTGGCGGGATGCCGACCGTCTGCGGAGCTCCGCCCGGCCGACCGTGGCCCGATCGCACGGCTCGTTCCACTCAATCCTGAAGCGATTGGTATCGACGTCATCAATCGGGTCGATGCAGCCTGCGACTACCGGCTTCCAGACATTACGGGTAGTGGCATCGCGCTTGCCGATCTCGCTGGCGACGGCCGGCTCGATCTTGCGGTGGCGAGCCTGTCCGGATCAGTGACGATCCTGCTGCAATCGCCCGACGGCCGTTTCGATGCTCGCGGTCGGGCACCGCTCACCGTCGACGGCAGTC
>JBJTBB010000364.1:0-3471 GCA_046091125.1 Planctomycetaceae bacterium | reverse complement strand
CCCCCGCGAGCCGCACGCTCGTGGGATACCAACCGCAGGGGATGAATCCGAGGCTTCTCGCTCCTCCTCGACGGGAGATGTCGAACACGGCGACCGAGTTGATGTTGGCATTGGCAACGAAGAGCCGCGAGCCGTCGGCGGCCAGGAGCATTTCATTGGGGTGCTCCTCGACCTCGAACCGCCCCACGACCTTCCATTCCGCGAGATCGATCACTGCGACGGCCGCCTGCGCCCAGAGGGAGACGTACACGCGGCCCCGGTGTTCATCGACCACACACGCGAACGGATAGGGCAGGTCGGCCACCGTGCGTTCCAGAAGCTGATCGGCCCGTTTGGTGATGGAGGGGTCGTCGGTCGTCGCCGCCGGTATCGCGGGAGCCGGGACGGCCGCCTGGGTGAGCGGAAGGTGTTCGACCGTCGGCGGGGAGGCATCGAGCCGAACGCGGGTGACGCTGTGGCCCCAGACATTGGCGACGACCAGTGTCCGTCCGTCGCTCGTCAGGGCGATGCCGGCGGGAACACCCCGCTCTTTTTCGTCTCGAAGGCGAATGGGAGTCAACGGCACGAGCACTCCGCTCTCGAATCGAAAAGGCAGGATCGTTTCGCCGCCTCCGCCGGACGCGTAGACCATCGAACCGGCAGGATTGAAGGCGACGCCATGAAAGGATTCATCGATGGCGACGCGGGAGACCACGCGACGTGACTGAACGTCGAGAACGACCAACTCGTGCGGACCATAGCCACAGTGCAGCACGACGGCGTGGCTTCCCGAAGGATGAACGGCGATCGCCGCCGGAAAGTCGCCGACATCCACCTGTCTGCCTACCGGACGGAGAGACCACTGGTTGGGCAGCACGACCGATCCATCCGGCTGTGGACCGGGTGTCCTCGGCTCCGAACCGCGAGACTCGTTGGCACCGAGCATCGAAACGAGGCATGCGAAGGCGATCGAAGCCGCGTAAGACCGGGTGATTTCCAGCATTCCCGGCACACATCCACCCTTCCCACAACCACTGGTCACACCCGCGCCGACCATGGACGACCTCCTCGCACCACACTCGCACCACACTCGCACCGGCCGATGCATCCCGATACATCGACGACCCGTTCGGATTGAGTGTTGTATCGCATATGACGGTGCCGGGCGACAGGCTGGGGAAGCCCGGCAATTGATGCCGATCGACGAAAAGCCGGGAAGGCAGTCGCGCCTTCCCATGTCTCTTGATCCTCGTCACCGGAGTTCCCCCCCGATGCTGCGCAAGTTGTTCGTCGTTGCGGCCGTGGCCGCCCTTCTCCTGGCATGCGATTCCGCCTCCGCCGCCTCGCGAAGCAGTGGCATGTCCGCCCGCAAGGGCCCGATCGGCAAGCTGATCGAGCTCGAGCGGCGCAAGAACGAGTGGCTCCGCCGCACGGTCCTCAACTGAGCGGGACAGTCAGGCGCCTATGGCCTGGCACGAACGTCCACTCGGATCCGAGCCGACCAAGATCTTTTCGGCTCGGTGAAGAGACGTCGTGATCACCCAGCGGTCGAGACAGGGGTCGGCAAAAGTCCGACAAGCCATGGGCGATCTTTCGCCCCGGCGACCGGACTTTTGCCGCCCCTGCGACTGCGATAGGAGTCTTCCGGACTCCCTCACCTCCGGCACCCGACGCTGGAAGCCCGTAGAATGCGACTCCGCAGGTCGGACGCCCCCACCGTTCCGGCCGTGTCGAATCGATGGCCGTCGCATGCGCTCCGATCAATCGATGCCTTCGCCGCGAGACGCGACACCACAGCCTTCGGCGACTGATCAGGCGGTTCGGCTCGCGGGCGATTTGCTGACGGCGTCGATCTCGCGTGAAACGCCCACTGATCGCGAGTACGAGTCCCGGATGGCCCGACTGATGGCCGACCCGGCCGGCAAGCGGTTCACGATCGCGATGGCCGACGAGGTGCTGCGAATCCATCGCCCGGCACGGGCCGCCCGACGCCTTGGGGATCTGCTCTCGGAGTACGGTACACCGAGATTCCTTCCCTGGACCGACAGGCGTCTCCTTCAGGCGGCCACCTGGGCGGCAGGCTATCTGCCCGACGTCGTGATGCCGCAGGTCGCGGCGAGAGTTCGCGCCGACGCGGCGAGGGTCATCGTGTCGGCCGAGCCGCAGGCTCTCACGAGCCACCTGACCCGGCGGCATGCCGAAGGCATCCGGGTCAACGTGAATCGGCTCGGCGAGGCGATCCTCGGCGAGGCCGAGGCGGAGCGGAGGCTCGCAAGCTGTCTCGAGAGCCTCGATGACCCGAAAGTTGATGCGCTATCGGTGAAGCTGTCGGCCATCGCGAGCCAGATAAGCCTGACCGGCTATCGCCGGACGATCGAGCTGCTCGCTCACCGCCTTCGTGCGGTTTACCGGCGATCCCGCAGGCATGGAGTCGCGGGATGCCGACCGGCGATGGTGACGCTCGACATGGAGGAATATCGCGATCTCCACCTCACATGCGACGTCTTTCGAACGGTTCTCGACGAAGAGGAGTTTCTCGTCGTCGAGGCGGGCATCGTGCTCCAGGCCTACCTGCCGGACTCGGCGGCGATCCAGCGGGAGCTGACGAGCTGGGCTATCGATCGCAAAAAGCGGGGTGGAGCCGCAATCCGTCTGCGGCTGGTGAAGGGGGCGAATCTTGCGATGGAGCGCGTCGAATCGCAGATGCGCGGCTGGCCGCAGGCGCCCTTCGACTCGAAACTCGAATCCGATGCGAACTTCAAACGCATGCTCGCCTACGGCTGCCGGGCCCCGCATGCAGCCGCCGTGAGGCTCGGAGTGGCGAGCCACAATCTGTTCGACGTGGCATGGGCACTCCTCCTTCGGGATCGCGAGGGCGTCGCGGATCGCGTCGAGTTCGAGATGCTCGAGGGCATGGCCGATCCACAGGCCCTCGAACTGGCGACGCGGGCAGGAGGGCTCCTCCTGTACACACCGATCGTGAAGCCCAGCGACTTCGAATCCGCCGTGGCGTATCTCGTGCGCAGGCTCGACGAAAACACCGCGGCGGGCAGCTTCCTGGGGGCCCTGTTCGATCTGAAGGTCGGAACCAGCAACTGGCACGAGCAGGCCGAGGCCTTCCGCCGTGCCGTGGATCTCTCGACGAGTCCGTCCCTTTCGGATCGGCCCAGACGCGGACAAAACCGATCGCAGGAGACCGTCAACGCCCAGCAGTTTTCCCGCTTCGCGAATGCGCCTGACACCGATTTCTCCCTTCCGTCCAATCGTTCATGGCTCGAGGGGGAATTCGAGCGTTGGAGCCGCTTCCACGAGTCGCCCCCGACGTTGCCCATCGTCGTCGGCGGGGAGGATCGCGACGGCCCCGTGCGGGATGGCTTCGATCCATCGCGACCCGGCATCGTCCCCTACCGGCATGCCGTCGGCGGAATGGCCGACGTCGAGTACGCCATCACGACCGCCGCCACGGCGATCCGCGATTGGATGGCCCTGGGC
>JBJTBB010000363.1:0-7890 GCA_046091125.1 Planctomycetaceae bacterium | reverse complement strand
CCGATCCTGGTGGGGGATTACGTTGCGACGCCGCTTTGGCAGGGCGGTCGCCGACTCGAGGCCGTCGTCGTGGGCTTCGTCGACATGGATGGAGATAGTCGCGACGACCGGGACAGACTCGAGAAACTGATCCGTATGGCGGGTGGTAATGTGAGCGAATCTGTGGGCGATTCCACGACGCTGATCGTCGATGGCTCCGGTGGGGCTCGGGCCGAGGGGCGACAAGGTGGTCGCGTGAAGATTGACGATGATGTCATGAAGAGGCGCACAGACCAGCTCAGTCGGGCTCGGGCCAAAAATATTGCTCGAACATCCGTCGAGGAAATCCGTTACTGGCTTGGCGATCTGCCCCAACAGCCGTCGACATCTTCCGAGAGTTTTGCCGTCCCTACGCTGCCGCCCCAGCCGTCGGCAGTGGGTCGCTGAGAGACGCGTCGGGACGAGTTCGGGGCGTTTCCGTTTCAGCCGCTTGAACTGACTTCTTGACGGCGGCACAATCCGCGTGTCCTCATGTGGGCGTCACCTCATCGGTCCGACCCCATCGTGGTTTCCCGGAGAGCAGCATCATGAGCACGGCATCGAATCGGTCGTTGGTTGTCAGCACGAGTGTTTCCCGTTGGTCGTTGTGGCGGTTCGTACTGCCTTGCAGTGTGATCGCGTTCCTCCTTTCCTGCACACATGCCCTGGCTGACGATGCCGGCTTCGTGTCGATTTTCGACGGAAAAAGCCTCGCCGGCTGGGAGGGTAAGCCCGAGTTCTGGCGTGTCGAGGGTGGGGCGATCGTGGGCGAGACGACGCCGGAGAAGGCGACCAAGGGCAATACCTTCCTGATCTGGCGACAGGGGCTCGTGGACGACTTCGAACTCCTGCTCTCGTTTCGGCTCACCGGAGGGAATAGCGGCATCCAATACCGGAGTCGTGACAAGGGCGACTTTGTCGTCGGCGGGTATCAGGCTGATTTCGAGTCGGGCCCCACCTATTCCGGCATCCTCTACGAGGAGGGAGGGCGTGGCATCCTGACGAAGCGGGGCGAGCGCACCATCATCGATCGACAGGGAAAGCGAACGGCCGGTGAGGCGATTGGCCGCACCGAAGACCTCCAAAAAGTGATTCGTGCAGGCGATTGGAACGACTACCGGATCGTCGCCCAGGGGCCGAAACTCCAGCACTTCATCAACGGGCAGTTGATGTCGGAGACCATGGACGAGGAAGAGGGCAAGCGAGCCATTCAAGGGGTGCTCGCGCTCCAACTTCACGCCGGCCCACCGATGAAGGCGGAGTTCAAGGATATCCGTCTGAAGCGGACGAAACTCGCCGACGTCGGAAAGAAGCTCGTGCTCGTTGCCGGCCGTCCAAGCCATGCGGCGGGGCAGCACGAGTTCCGCGCCGGCAATCTCCTGATCAAAAAATGCCTCGATGAGTCAGGCATCGGCCTCGTGACCGCTGCGTATGACGGTGGATGGCCGGATGATCCGACCGCGTTCGACAACGCCGATGCCGTGTTCTTCTTCGCAGATGGCGGTGGGGGCCATCCGGTCGTGCAGAGCAACCGCCTCGCTCAGATCGACGCACTCGCCAAACGGGGCGTGGGTGTTGCGGCCCTGCACTACGCGGTCGAGGTGCCCAAGGAAAAGGGTGGGCCCGAGTTCCTCAACTGGCTCGGCGGCTATTTCGAGACCAACTGGTCGGTGCATCCCCACTGGACGCTCGCGAAGACCGAGTTGGCCAAGGGCCACCCGATCACCCGGGGCGTCGAGCCGTTCGAGACCAACGACGAGTGGTACTACCACATGCGGTTCCGTGACGAGGGAGACCGTCCCGACAATCGCGTCGTGCCGATTCTCAGCGCGATCCCCCCCGATGGCACCCGTGAACGTCCGGACGGACCCCACAGCAACAATCCGGCGGTGCGAGCCGGCAAGGGTGCCCGCGAGGTGCTGGCCTGGGCCTACGAGCGGCCCGACGGGGGACGGGGCTTCGGCTGCACCGGAGCCCACTTCCACAATAATTGGGAAAACAATGATTTTCGCAGAATGATGCTCAATGCACTTGTATGGACCACCGGGCTCGACGTTCCCTTGTCTGGTGTCGCATCGACGGTAAGCCCAGAGGAACTCGCTGCCAATCTGGATCCGAAGGAACCCCGACGATGAAGTCGGTGCAGACACGAGAGGAGTGATCGATCATGCCGAGGCTTACGGTCGAGGGAGCCGGGACATTCGAGGTGCCGGCGGGAAAGCGGCTGGTCAATGCCCTCGTCGACGAGTGCGGCATCGATCAGTTGCACGCCTGTGGCGGAGTGGCCCGCTGTACGACCTGTCGCGTGGTGTTCATCGCCGGTGAGCCGGAGCGACGTACGCGGGCGGAACAGTCAGTGCTCGAGGCGAAGGGGCTTTCCGCGACGTCCGCTGCAAGCGGCGGGCCTCGTCTTTCCTGCCAGATCGCGTGCGACCACGACATGCACGTCAAAGCGGAGCACAGACTGGCGGGTTCGGGGAGAGTGGACGCCGGTCGACGGCCCGCTGATGCCATCGAACCCGCTCCGGCGGAGTGGATTTGACGCCGAGGGGCCCCAGGGCCGATCATCTGCCGCTGTCGGGCTTTCTGTGATCGCCCGGGACACGGAGGACAGGATGATCGAGGTGCTGCCTGAAGGCGAAGGGAAAGTTGTCGGGCTGCGCATCAGTGGAAAACTGATGCACGACGACTATCAGACCTTCGTTCCCCTGCTCGAAAGCCATATTCGTCGAGACGGATCCGTTCGCGTCCTCGCTATTTTTCACGATTTCGAGGGACTCGAGGCCCGGGCGCTCTGGGACGAAATGAAGTTCGACACGAAGCACTGTCGCGACGTGGAGCGATGTGCGATCGTCGGCGAGACCGCCTGGGAGGAATGGTCGACTCGTCTGGCAAAGCCGCTGTTTCCCAAGGGCATGATCCGCTACTTCGACGTTTCCAGGATCGACGACGCTTGGACGTGGATCCGGCAGGGATAGGTTGCCCACCGGTTCGGCATCCGCCCGAGGAGCGACCGCAGGCCGACTCGTTGTGCCGCGTCTGACTCATTCGGCCCACGGCTGGTGGAGAAATCGCTGCAGGAATCCGGCCGAGTCACGGGCGGTATCGGCCCAGTGATGGCCATGGCGGGGCAACTCGACGTGCAGGCCACCACGGTAGCCGACGTTCGCCAACCCCGTAAGGATGGCGGGAAAGTCGGCGTCGCCCGTTCCGAGAGGAAGGTGCTCGTGCCGGCAGGCGACGGCGTCGTCGAGGTGCACGTTCACGACATGCGAGGCGTGCGCGCTGAGCCATCGGAGGACCGGCCGCTCTCCCATGCAGATGAGGTGGCCGGTATCCAAGGTCAGGAGCAGATGAGTCGGGTGTCCCATTCGGTCAAGGAGTTCCTCGAAGCGGTTCAGGCTGTCCACGAACATGCCTGGCTCGGGTTCGAAACCGATCAATACACCACGGGCCGCCGCGCGATCGAGAACGGGAGCGATGGCATCGACGAGCCGTCGCCAGAGCGTCTCCTCATCCGCGTCATCCCGGCACATGCCCGACCAGAGGGAGAGGCAGCCTGCATTGAGGCGGTCGCAGACATCGACGGCACGTTCGAGGAAGTCCACACGACGCGCCCGGTCCGCCGCTGCTGCGGAAACGAGTGTGGGCTCGTGCTTGACGTGGTGGTCGAGGAGGTGTCGGGCGCCCGTCTCGATGACGCAGGTCATTCCCGCCTTCACGAGCGAGTCCCGCCACACCTCGATCGTTTCCTCGAGGCGCGGGGCGAATGGGTCGAGTGAACCACGGTCGAGCGTGATGGCCAGCGATCGGTAGCCCAGTCCGGCCAGGAACGGCATGGCCAAGAGGGGATCCGTGTCCCCGATCGAGTTGGTACTGAAACCCGGCAGCATGTCGGTTTCTACGGCCCGTCAGGTGGGAGATGCGAAGCGGCGGCCGACCAGGAATGGCACGATGAGGATGATGATCACGATCGCCCAGGACTCACCGCATGCGGCCAGCACGAGCACCGCATCGAGCGTGATGATCGCCACGATCGCATTGACCACGGCACGACGGACACTTTCCTGTGAGGGATTGGCGATACCGACGACAAACCGCAGGATCACCGAGCCGGCGATCGCGGACCAGAGCAGTGTCCAGTTCTGCAGGCGCCCTGCTGCCAGCCACCCCGTGGACGATGAGGTCAGCCATGGGAACGACCCTGCACCGACGAGACCGGCGAGCGCGAGCATCGTTCCGACGACGAGCGGCATGAATCGTGGCTTAACCGCCTCGTCCCGTGCGAAGAGCGTGATCCCGGCGACGTAGAGCCCCATTCCCGCCGGGACGAGCCAGTCCGCGCTCTCGGTTGGTCCGCCGGCCGCCGTCATGCCCAGCAGCCAGTTGAGGGAGCGGCAGCCGCCCATCACGAGAGGGCCGGCGGGCGTCGGCTTGGCGAATCGATCGTAGACATACACGGCGATGGCCAGGATGCCTCCCACCACCGCGGTGCCCCAGTTCTGGGATCGCGTCGAAGCAACCGCGGAGGCGAGCACTCCGGCCACCAGCAAGCCATGCCCCACGGCCGAGGCGGTTGGAACGGCAATGCTCCCGGTCGGCAACGGTCGCTCGGGGCGCTCTCGGCGATCGAGATCGACGTCGAAGACGTCGTTGAGAATCATGCCGGCCGCGTAGAAGCACAGCGATGCAGCCAGGACGCACCAGAAGGTGTCATCGGGCATCGTGACCGTCTCGAGACGCTTGACGAGGAGCCAGCCAGCAAGGACGTCCGCCGCAGCCGTGGCATGGTTTGGCAACCTCAGGAGTGCAGACCAGTCTTTTAGGAGTCGCATGTGTCGCTCACGGCCAGAGAATCAGCACCTGATCGACCCATGGTGGCCGCAGGGGGAGCCGCTCGAGCTCCGTGTAGTACATCACTGAGGGGTTGACACCCCGGCGTTCCATCAGGTCCACATGACTGGATACGGGAGCCCATTGGAGCAGCTGCGGTAGCAGGCCGCACCAGATCGTGGCGATGGCAACTACGGCGAGCGAACATCGCAGCAGGATCATTCCCGTCGGAGGTGCGCTCACGGTTCTACCACCTTCCGAAAGAGCCACCCGAAGGTCAGGCTCGCCATGGCGAGGGTGAGGACGAGATTCAGGGCTTGGCCGGCCACGTAAAGCACGACTGCCCGACCGCTCAACAGCATCGGTGCGAGTTCGCGGAGATTGGTTTGCAGGCCCATGCAGACGAAGCCGGTACAGAAAAGCCAGCCTCGCAGATGCTTCGTGAATCCGTCCGTCGCACCCTCGACCCACAGTGACTGTTCGGGCCCCTGTGCATGCAGCCACGAACACACGAGCGACATGGCGAGAAAGCCGAGGATGAACGTCGGGAAGCGTCGCCAGGCCTCACCGGCCAGCGTGACCCGCGGCCCCGACCCATCGTGATCAACCCAGCCGGCCCAGTAGACCGCCACGGCGAAGGCGATCAGACCGATCATTGAATTCTGGATCATTTTCACCGTCGCGGCGACCTCTCCGGCCTCCTTGCCGAGAGATTCGCCGGCCGCAACGACAGCCCCGGTCGCATCGATCGTGCCGCCGATCCAGGCGCCTCCGAGAATGGGGTCGAGTTCCATCCAACGAATCACCGGTGGCATCGCGATCATCATGATCATGGTGAAGAAAAGCGACAGGCCGATCGCCAGCGACAGTTCCTCCTTCTTTGCGCGACAGGCCGCTCCAGTGGCGATCGCGGCCGAGACGCCGCAGACCGACATGTCGGCGGAGAGAGTCATGCACAGCGGTTTCGATTCGATCCGCAGCACGTGGACACCGAAGAGGTATGTCGCCGTGAGCACGATGGGCGTCACGATCCACGACGTCATCAATCCTGGCAGCCCGAGGGCGAGCAACCGGCTGACGAGCACCTCTCCGCCGAAAACCACGAGCCCAGTCTTGATGAAGAATTCGCCGAGGAGGGCCGGCGTGAGCCAGCGAGGAGTCGCGGCGACGTTGGTCACAAGCAGCCCAACGGCCAACGCCCACAGTGGATATTCGAGGTTGTAGTACTTCACGACCTTCTGGCCAGCCAGTAGGTACGCGAGGACGGTCAGAAGCACGAGCACCAGCGCACCGGGCAGATAGGCCCTCAGGCTTCGCCCGCCGAGCACGGTGCCAAGACCGCCGATCAATGCGACCCATCCCATCCCCAGAGCGACCGGCAACAGGTTCCAGCCGCCGCTCTTATTGCGGAACGCCTCGATGGGTGAGTCGGCCCAACCGCCCGGCAGGCCGACGGTTGCCGTCAGTGGTGAGGGCCAACCCTTCGCGTAGCGCTCACGACTGCCAGACTCTTCCACCGGCCTCGCGATCCACGTGCCCGCGAGCGCGAGGACCAGGATCGTGATTCCGATCACGACCGTGGACACATCCTCATGCATTCCCTCCTTCGACCGCAGCGGCATCGTCCCCTCCAATTCCTCACGAAAAAGGATTTCATACCGTCAGCTCAGAATTCCGGGAAGTCACCGGCGCTCGAGCGTCCGGTGGCGTGAGTCGCCAACCCCGGGCAGAAGCCTTCCAACTTGGAGCGAGTTAACTCGACGCACTGCGGTAGCGATCAAGCGCCCATTGAAACGTCCATCGTGAGACGGCCAGCGACGTCAGGGTCGCGAACAACATGCCCCCCACCCCCCATCCGGATGCGCCGGTCAGTGGCTGGGCGACGACACGTGCCGGCACGTTCACCACGAGTAGGATCGGAATCACGAACGTACACATGGCCCGCAGCGGCCCGCCCCAGGGGCCGGCATAGATCTCCGCCGGGTAGCGGGAGAAGTTGGTGATCGTGAACCAGAAGTCATAGAGGCTTTGGTTGCGACCGAGTGACACGGTCGCCGCCGCGAGCACCGTGATGAACGAGTAGAGAATCGCAACGCCGCAGCTGATGCACAGCGGATACAGGATCAGGGCTGCCAGCGGCAGAGGACCGTGACGCCAGGCGCCCCAGGCCACGAGAACCAGCCCGACGAGGCCGTTGGCCAGTGATGAAAAGTTGAACCGGTGCAGTGACAGCAGGAACTGGGCGTCGATCGGCTTGACGAGTGCGGTGTCGAGTCCGCCCGTACGGACCATCTCGGCGAATTCCTCTGCGCTCGGCATGAAGATCGCCTGCACGATCGCATTGATGATGAGGCCAGTGCCGATGAACATGAAAAACGGCTCTCGTGTCCAGCCGCTTCCGGCGCCGATCTCAGGGGTATAAGAGAAGACGAGCAGGTAGAAGGCGAGGTTCATCGCCATCCAGGCCATGCTCGTGAGGCATTCCACGAGAAAGTTGACGCGAAAGGTCATGTCCCGCGACAGACTCGCCGCCAGAAACGTGCCCAGGATCTCGATGTAGCGATGCATGGAATCCGCGATGCCTCAGCCGCCATGGGCGCTCCAGCGACGCGTGCCTCGGGAGAGCGCAAGCCGGCAGGCCACCGCCGCCACCACCACCCACGCCGCCTCGATCACGAGCCCTCGTGACAGTTCCTCACCCTCGATCTTTCCCAGCCACACGGCGCAGGGAAAGTAGGCCGTGTACTGGAAAGGGAGCAGCCTCACGATCCCGCCCAGGGAAAACCCTCCGGGCACGATGGCGATCGAGTCGAGCATATCAAGGGGGAACATGTGTCCGGAGAGGAGGAACTGCGCGAGCATGTAAATGAAGACCATGCTAGAAACCTCGAGGAACCAGAAGGCGAGCATGCCGAGCGTTGCTTCGAGCAGGAAGCCGAGCAGGAATGAAAGCACGAGCGACAGTGCGAAGGCGACGACGGTGAAGACCGATTGAACGGGGGGGAAGAAGCCTCGGCAGGTGATGAACACCACCGCGAA
>JBJTBB010000362.1:0-6021 GCA_046091125.1 Planctomycetaceae bacterium | reverse complement strand
CTGCGGCGGCCACGCTGCCGCAGCGGGACTGCGCATCGAGGACGGCCGTATCCAGGCATTCCGTGAGGCCTTCGTCGGCGAGGTGGCTCGGCGCATCACGCCGGAGCAGCGGCAGGCATCGGTCGCGATCGACGGGGAGGCGACGCTCGGCGGGCTGACCTGCGAGGTTGTCGAGCAGATCGAGCGGCTCGCGCCCTTTGGTCAGGGAAATCGCCGGCCGGTGCTCCTGGCCTCCGGCGTGCATCTCGCCGAGCCGCCGAGGGTGATCGGAAACGGTGGCAGGCATATCTCCATGCGGCTTTCCCAGCACGGCATTCCGCTGCGGGCGGTGGCCTTCGGAGGAGCCGACTGGTTGCCGCACCTGCCGTCACCGGGCACGCCCTTCCACGTCGCGTTCAAGCCCAAGATCAACGAGTTTCGTGGCCGACGCACGGCTGAGGCCGAATTGGTCGACTGGCGCCCGGAGGGCGTCCCGGTCGATTCCGAGCTTCCACCGCTGGTGGCGGCCGGATGATGTTCCCCCCGCCATTCCACGGAAGGTATTCGCGATGAGAGTCGTCACGGCTGTCGTGTGCATGGTCGTCGGTCTACCGTACGTGTTTCCATCCGGATCGCATGGCGACGACTGGCCGCAGTGGCGTGGCCCGAAACGCGACGGCGTCTGGCGCGAGCGGGGCATCGTGCTGTCCATTCCGGCAGACGGCCTGCCGGTGGTGTGGCGGACGTCGATCAAGGGCGGGTATGCGGGGCCGGCGGTCGCCGATGGACGCGTGTACGTCGCCGATTACGACCGTGGAGAAGGATCGCTCACAAATGATCCTGGCAGCCGCACGGAGCTGTCCGGCCGTGAGCGGCTGCTTTGCCTCGATGCTGACTCGGGGCGTCTGCTTTGGAAACATGAATACGACTGTCCCTATGCGATCTCGTATGCGGCAGGGCCGCGATGCACGCCGACGGTCGACGACGGACGCGTCTACTTTCTGGGGGCGGAGGGCAATCTCGTCTGCCTCGACGCCGCCAAAGGGGGCGTGCTCTGGCAAAAGGACTTCAAGCGCGACTATGCCGCTCCCACGCCAATCTGGGGATTCTGTGGACACCCGCTCGTCGAGGGCAACCTGCTCATCTGCCTCGTGGGTGGTCCGGGAAGTGTGGCCGTGGCCTTCGACAAGCGGTCGGGGCGCGAGGTCTGGCGGTCCGTCACAGCCAGCGAGCAGGGCTACTGCCCGCCCACGATCGTCGAGGCTTCGGGAGCCCGGCAGCTGCTGATATGGGACGCCGACCGTATCAACGCGCTCGAGCCCGAAAGCGGCCTGTCCCTATGGTCGGAGGACCTCAAGCCCTCGTACGGCATGTCGATCATGGCGCCGCAGGTGGCCCGCACGAGTCTCGGCACCGTGCTCTTCGCGAGCGGCATCGGCCGCGTGGGCGCGCTTTACCGGCTCGGCGACGACGCTCCAGGAGCGAAGATCCTCTGGCGGGGTGAACCGAAAAACGCCGTCTACTGCGCCAACAGCACACCCTTCATCGATGGCGACACGCTCTACGGCTGCGACTGTGAGACGGGATTGCTCACCGCAGTCGATCTCGCGACCGGCGACCGCCTCTGGGAGACGGGCGATCCCACGCTCGGCGATCGTCGTGGCCGTCATGGCACCGCGTTTCTCGTGCGACAGGGCGATCCCACGGCCAACAGCGGAACCCGCGATTCGGTCCGCACCTGGCTGTTCAGTGAAACGGGTGATCTCATCCTCGCGACCCTCAGTCCCGCGGCGTACACGGAGATCGGCCGATGCCGCCTGCTCGATCCCACCGGCGAGTGTTTCGGGCGGGAAGTGGTCTGGAGCCATCCGGCCTTCGCCGGGGGCCGCGTTTTTGCCCGCAATGATCGGGAGATTGTCTGCGTGTTGGTCACCGAGTAGCGATCGAGGGAACGGAGTTGCCGCGCCCGGTCCGCTTCGGTAGCCTTCCAAGGTCTGCGGTTGTCGGCCGTTGTCTCTGCGGCAGGCCGCCGATCAATGGGGGTGTAGCTCAGCGTGGCTAGAGCGCTCCTTTCGGGACGTAGTGGGCGCACGTTAAAATCGTGGCGCCCCGACTGGATTGAAAATCGACTGTGACGACGCGGGCAAATCGTGTCGCCCCGACTGGATTGAAAATCGACTGTGACGACGCACCCGGCCGCTGACGAACCGGCCCTCGATTCCGCGTGTCGTGCCTCCTTGACAGGGGGGGGCCCGCGACGGAGTCTTACGCTGGAAACGTCGATGAGACACGCGGTCACCAACAGGCGGGGAGTTTCGCCATGTCCGAGAACTGGTACGTGGGGCGGGACGGCAATCGCTCGGGTCCCTTTTCCTCAACGGTGGTGAGGGAGATGGCGGCCAGAGGCGACATCAGGCCGACCGATATGCTCTGGAAAGAGGGCATGCCGGCCTGGGCGCTCGCCTCGTCGATTCCCGGACTCTTTGCTTCCCCCTCGCAGTCCCAGCCACCGCCAGTGGCGGTCAATCCCTACGCGGCTCCTTCTACGAGCGAGCTTTCATCACCATTCTCCTCATCGATGGGACGGCCGCCGCAGTTTGCGGAGTACCTGCCACGCGTGGGGGCGGCCATCCTGGACGGAATTTTTGTCGGTCTCATGGGGTGCGTGCCGGGAATTGCGATTGGATTTGCCGTCGCCCTGGCGGCCGCCGGCAGTGACGAGCAAACGATCGAGGCGATGAGTATCGGTGCCCAAACCTGTTCGAACCTTCTGGGATGGATGATCAGCGCTGTCTACTACGTCACGCTTGAAACCACCCAGAAGCAGGCGACCTGGGGGAAACAGATCGTTGGGATCAAGGTGACCGATCTGAACGGCAATCGGCTCACGGCCGGACGTGCCATCGGCCGTTGGTTCGCCAAGATCATCACCGGCTGTACCTGTGGGATCGGTCTGCTCATGCCCCTGTTCACCGAAAAGAAACAAACCCTCCACGACATGATCGCCGGCTGTCTCGCACTCAACAAATGAAGAACGTCGGACAGGCTCGCCTTCGGGAATCATGGTCCGGTCAGCGCGCCACAGAGCCTCCACCGCTGCCATTAGGGCCCGAGTATTGGAGGGAACGGCGACTCGCGGCGGGCTTCGCGCTGGCCGGCTGCGCCGTCTTCGCGGTCGCTGCGGTCCTCGATCCCTACGACCCGTCCGGCCTGCCCCGCAGCCACGGCACGCACCGACAGCTCGGCCTGCCGGCCTGCTCTCTCAAGATGCTGACGGGCTTCGGATGCCCGTCGTGCGGTATGACGACTACCTTCTCGTTGCTCATGCACGGCGATCCAGTCGCCGCATGGCATACGAACTGGGCGGGCTGTGTGATCGCCGGACTCGCACTGCTTGGTACCGCGTGGTTCTTGGCGATTGCCGTCGGTCTGCCACCCGGCCGATTCACGTGCGACGAGGTGCTGAAGGTCACGACGTTCATGGGGCTTGGACTGGCGATGGTCCGCTGGCTGACGCACCTTGGATATGCAGCGTTCGTCGCCGTCTTCTGACTCTGCGACCATCTCCGGCACAGGGGATCGGCAAACGTCTCCGCGAAGAGTGCACCGTCCGGCCCGCCTGGCCCGCCCGGAGGATCCTCGCGGCGTCGTCCGCGAGGTGCTGGCATAGGAATCAACACGATCTCGATGCCCCTGGCGAATCCCTCATCTGAGAGACTAGACTCCCTGAATGAAATTCATCCGATTGGCAATGCAGATCCAGCAAACCAGCGATTCCACTTTGATCAGGAGTTCTCCACGATGTGGCCATTCCCCCGACCCCAAACCCTCCGAAAGCGACTCTCTTAACCGGCATGGACCTGCGAGCAACTTGAAAACAGGATGCTCCTCTCCGTGTCGACGCAGGCCGCGATGAGTCCGCAGGCCCGCCTGTTTGCCGCCGCCGCACGCCCCGAGACGCAATACCTCTCGGCATCGAACCGGGAAGTTCGATCGGTCTGCGCGGATCTTTTGCGGCAGGTCGCTTCCGCAACGAAAGCGAATGAAGCCGAGATCAAACTCAGTCAGCAACTCGGCGACCCGGCCTCAGTCGCCGTCAACCAGCAGGATAAGGCTGAACTCGCCAGCATCGGCAGCCAGATCCGGTCGGAGCAGCGCGAGATCCAGGCGGAAGTGAATGCGATCATCAAGCAGATCGACCAGATCGTCAAAGAGGGCCGGCGAGACATCAAACAGGATCCCGTCAATGCCGATCATCATCTGGCGGAAGGAATCGATGCGATCGCCCAGGCGCGGTCGAATGCCGACGACGTTCTCAACGACGCTTTGGTCCTGAAGGATGAGGCCGAGGCACGGATCACCGAAGTTCGTGGCCGGGCCGGGGCGGAGGGGAGCCTTGGGGTCTTCACCGGCAATCCCACGGCCGTGTTCTTCGCGCTTGATGGTGTCGAAGGCAACACGTTCGGCGACCTGACGCTCTTCCTTGGCCGGGATGGTGATCGCCTCATTGGACGACAGGTGCCAAAGGCCAACGACCGCTGGAGCGTTGCGACCTATAATGAATCTCGGGAGTATCTTCGCCAGCGTGAGGGACGTTCTGCTCGATTGCGTCATGACGGGTGATTCGGTCGTTTCTGGAACGCTCAGTTACCAGCTCCGCGTTCTCGGCCAGTCTGGCCCGCAGTCCTATCAACTGGTCCACGGGTCTTTTTCGGAAGGCGGCCGGGTGTTTTCGGCTCAACTGCTGAATCCTCTGAACGTGATCGTCGGCCAACTCACGTTGTCCCGCAGCTGAGCGGTATCCCGAGGAATCGGTTCCGATCCGGCTGAGTTTGTCCCTTGCGTTGCCTCACCCCACCATGGGTCTGGTTTGCCGTTTCCGTCTTTTGCCCGGCTGATTACAGTCTTCCCTGGAGGCGAGTGGCGGAGTGGGCCCACGGCATGGGTCGGCACCACGTTCGAACTCTTGTCAGGGGCGGACCGCATGCAAGTTCTCGCGCGACGGCATCTGTGGGCTCCGAATGTGTGGGCCGGTGTGGAGGTCTGCGACGCGCGGGTCTCCGTCCGCCGCAACGATCCCTCCGCCCCGCTCGCGAACATCCTCACGGCGATCGACCGGGCGATCCCGGAGCGGGTGAGCCTCTTCGGTTCCTTTCGACCCACGGCTGCGTCCGGACAGACAGCCTTCCGTGACGGCCCACGGCTGCTCGCAGAAGTCGCCCTCGCACTGCAGTCGATCGCACGCGGACCCGCCGCCCGTTTCCACCGCGTGCTCGACACCTGCGACCCGCGTGTGTTCCGGGTGGCGATCGAGGCCCGTGACCCCGTGCTCGTGGTCGACTGCCTCGAGGCCGCCCTCGCACTCCTGGCGGCGGCCCCCGACCCGGCGGCCCTCGAGGCCGCCCTCGAAGGACTGCGGGGCAGACTGGTCGACCGAGCCGACGAGGTCTGCTTGGGCCCGAGCACGACGCTGATCGTCCGCGCAGCCGAAGCCCGCGGGATTCCCTGGCGGCGACTGAGCGACCTGAGCCTCGTGCAGTTTGGTCACGGCATGCATCAGCGGCGAATCTGGACCGCAGAGACCGATGACACGCCCGCCATCGCCGAGGCGATCTCCCGCAACAAGCAACTCACCAAGCGGCTTCTGGCCGCGGCCGGCGTACCGGTGCCCGCCGGGGCCCTCGCGAGGTCGGCACGGGAGGCCGGCGACGCGGCCGACCGAATCGGCTATCCCGTAGTGGTCAAGCCGCTCGACGGCACTCATGGCCGCGGCGTGTTCCTCAACGTCACGGGTCGCGACGAGGTGGAGCGGGCCTTCGGCATCGCGCTGGCCGAGGCGAGGGAGGGGTCGCCCGTGATCGTGGAGCGATTCGTGACCGGACTCGAGCATCGCCTGCTCGTGGTCGGTGGTCGCCTCGTCGCTGCGGCGAAGGGTGAGCATCTCTTCGTCGTCGGCGACGGCCGGGGCACGGTGGCCGAGCTGATCGAAAGCCAGATCAACTCCGACGCGCGCCGTGGCCGCTCCGAGACGTTGCCCAACAA
>JBJTBB010000361.1:0-15367 GCA_046091125.1 Planctomycetaceae bacterium | reverse complement strand
CCAGAATGGACGACAGTGCCTCCGCGATTCCCTGGCGATCGATTCGCAGGCAGACCCGTGGGCCGTCGATCTCGTAGGCATGGCCCCAGGCGGCAACGCGGCCTTTCGGCAGCGGTTCGGCGAAGTCGAGCGTCACCTGCTTGTGGGTGGTGAAGCTATCCACGATGTGGGCCAGAGTCCCGTCGTAGAGGATGCGGCCCCCGGTGACGACCACCACGCGGCGGCAGAGGGCGGCGACGTCCTTCATGTAGTGCGTCGTGAGGATCACGGTCATCCCGCGTTCCGCCTGCACGCGGCGAAGGAAATCGTGGATGGCATGCTGGGCGA
Source organism: Planctomycetaceae bacterium (assembly GCA_046091125.1). Lineage (GTDB taxonomy): Bacteria > Planctomycetota > Planctomycetia > Pirellulales > UBA1268 > UBA4655. The sequence continues at coordinate 15,040 of JBJTBB010000361.1, read as the reverse complement.
CGACATCCAGGCCGATCGTCGGCTCGTCGAGGAAGAGCACGTCCGGCTCGTGCAGAAGGGCGGCGATCAGTTCCAGTTTCATCCGCTCCCCGAGCGACAAATCGCGGACGGGTCTGTTCACCAGCCCGCCGACACCGAGCAGTTCGACCAATTCCTCGCGCGTCCGCTCGAATCGGACTGGGTCGACCCGGTAGATCACGCGGTGGAGCCTGAAGCTCTCGGATGCCGGGAGATCCCACCAGAGCTGGTTTCGCTGCCCCATGACCAGGGCAAACCGCCGGCGGAAGGCGTCATCCCGCCGCCAGGGGACATATCCCAGGACGGTGGCTTCGCCGGCGGTGGGCGTGATGATGCCAGACAGAAGCTTGAGGAAGGTCGTTTTGCCGGCACCGTTGGGACCGAGCAGAGCCACGAACTCGCCGGCATCCACCTCCAGAGAAACGCCTGCGAGCGCCTCGACGACCCGGCTCTTGCGGTCCACGAGCGATCGGAGGCTGCCGAGGAAGCCCTCCGGCTTGTCGTGGACCCGGTAGGTCTTACGCAGGTCGTGGACACGAATCACGGGTTGGTCCGACATGTGGCGGAGTATAGGCGCCCTGGCCGCGGCCGACGCTCTTGCCGCGACTCACCGGCGATGCGACGATTGTCCCGGGGTCGCAGCCCGTCCGGGTGGCGGTCACCGATGACCGTCATCCTTCCGGGCAGCATCGCACCTTGATCCCAGGCAGTGAACCTCCGTTCCGCGTGGGCCTCGGCCACGACACGCATCTGCTCGTCGAGGGTGGGCCTCTGCGTCTGGGCGGCGTCGACATCCCTCATGACCGTCGAGCGAGTGGTCACAGCGACGCCGACACGCTCCTGCATGCGATCACGGACGCCCTTCTCGGGGCCGTCGCCCTGGGGGATATCGGGGAGATGTTTCCGGATACCGACCCCGCCAACCGCGGGAGGGATTCGGGGCAGATGCTGCGGGCGGCTGCAGCGCGTCTGGCTGAGGCGGGCTGGGGCGTCCTGAACCTGGATTGCGTGATTTTCGCCCAGCGGCCCAAAATCCTTCCGTTCCGGGACCGCATCCGGGAGAGGATCGCCGGCCTGCTTGGACTGGACGTCGGGCGGATCGGTCTCAAGGCCAAGACAGGTGAGCATGTGGGGCCGATCGGGCGGGAAGAGGCGATCGCGGCGGAGTGCGTCGTGCTGGTAGGTCGGTCTCCCGCAGAAGCGGGCTGAAGCCGGGAGAGCAGGTGGTAATGGTGACGACCGACAAGGCGGGAGACCATGGGGCGGCATCGCTTCCGGTCATCGAGATCTACAACACGCTCACGCGATCGAAGGCGCCGCTCGTGCCGATCCGTCCCGGTCACGTCGGGATGTACCTCTGCGGTCCCACCGTCTACAAGCCGAGCCACATCGGGCACATGGTTGGCCCGGTGATCTTCGATACCGTCAAGCGACACCTGGTCTCCTCCGGGTACTCGGTGACATGGGTCGTGAACATCACGGACGTGGACGACAAGATCATTGCCGAGAGCGCGACGCGGGGTTCGACGATGGCGGCGCTCGCGGAGGAAATGACGGCCGATTATCTCGGCAACCTCGAGTCGCTGGGTGTGACCGGCATCGATGTGATGCCCAGAGCCACCGAGCACATCGCAACGATCATCGCCTTCATCGAGGCGCTCCTGACGAAGGGCTACGCATACCCGAGCGGGGGTGACGTTTACTTCGACGTCACCCGTGACGCCGACTACGGTAAACTCACCAATCGCACCATCGCCGAAACGCAGGGAGAAGGCGGATCGACCGCCGAGCGGAAGCGATCGACAGCCGACTTCGCCCTCTGGAAGTCGTCGAAGCCTGGCGAGCCAGCCTGGGAGAGTCCCTGGGGGCCGGGCCGTCCAGGTTGGCACATCGAATGCTCCGCGATGAGCAAGGCGATCCTGGGGGAAACCTTCGACATCCAAGGCGGCGGTCTCGACCTCGTCTTTCCGCACCATGAAAACGAGATCGCTCAGAGCGAATCGCTACACGAAAGACCGATGGCGACCTATTGGATGCACAACGGACTGATGCAGGCGGCTGACGCTGCCGGCAAGGTGGGGGGACGACCCCGGGATGCCGCCGGAGGGTCGGTCAAGCGGGCGGCGTCGTCCGTGTGCGACGCCGCGTCCAAGGCGGCCACCAAGATCTCCAAGTCGACCGGCGCTGAACCGTTCAAGAATCTGCTCGCACGCCACGACCCGCAGGTGATCAGACTCCTGCTCCTCTCGACTCACTATCGCAGCCCGATCCACTTCGGTGAGGAGCCGCTGGCCGAAAGTAGCCGCGCGATGGAAGCCTTCGAACGGCTATTCGCACGCTACCAGCGAATCAGCGGCCGGGCGTTCCATTCCCTTCCGTGCCGCAGCCGGCGCGAGGGTGACGCAGGCCTTGCGGTTGTCGGGGACGAGGTGCGGTCGCTTCGGGCGCGGTTCCTGGCGGCCATGGATGACGACTTCAACACCGCCATCGCGATCGCGACGCTTTTTGACTTCGTTCGCGTCGTGAATCGGTACATCGACCGGCACTCGCTCGAGACGAACCGTTCCGTTGCCGAACGGGAATCGCTCGAGGCGATGATGCTGGTGCTTCGTGAACTGACAGGCGTGCTCGGTCTGTTCACGGCACCGTCTCGCGGGCGGGAGGGTGGTGCGGATGAGGCGATCGGCGGCCGGCTGATGGACTTGATCATTGAATTCCGCGCCAATGCCCGCAAAACGAAGGATTTCACGACGGCCGATCTTGTCCGGAATCGGCTCACCGAGGCCGGGATCGTGCTCGAAGACCGTCCAGACGGCACGGGCTGGAGCCGGAAGGCCTGAAGTCCTGCGTGCACCGCGGATCAAAGCGGATCGAGAGCGACTCTTGACTCGAGTCACGAAAGCCGGCTGCCTGGCCTGCAGCAAGAAGGACCCGACGAGCCTGCGATAGTCGGTCGGGAGATCGAGCACTCCCCACTCACGGCGTGCGTCACCGAATGGGTCAGGCCCTCGCGGCGGTGGCCCTGGGATGCCGCGCAGGCATGCGTCGCCGGCTCACGGCCGCTGGGTCGTGACGGGCTCTTCCGCACCGGCAGCAGCCATGTCGCGGATTTCCTGCGTGATTCGCATCGAGCAGTACTTCGGTCCGCACATGCTGCAGAAATGGGCCGTCTTGAAGGCTTCCTGGGGAAGCGTCTGATCGTGATAGCGACGGGCCGTTTCGGGATCGAGCGATAGCCGGAACTGTTCGTTCCAGTCGAACGCGAAGCGGGCCCTGGAGAGGGCGTCATCCCGGTCGCGGGCACCCTTGCGATGCCTCGCGAGGTCGGCGGCGTGCGCCGCGATCTTGTAAGCGATCACCCCCTGTCTGACGTCGTCCGCGTCGGGCAGCCCGAGATGCTCCTTCGGGGTCACGTAGCAGAGCATCGCCGCGCCACTCCAGCCGGCGATGGCCGCGCCGATGGCACTGGTGATATGGTCGTAGCCTGGGGCGATGTCGGTGACCAGTGGTCCGAGCACGTAGAAGGGCGCCTCGTCGCACTCCTGCATCTGACGCTTGACGTTCATGTCGATCTGGTCCATCGGCACGTGACCCGGCCCCTCCACCATCACCTGACAGCCCTTGGCCCAGGCGCGGCGGGTGAGTTCACCGAGCACGTGCAATTCGGCGAACTGAGCCTCGTCGCTGGCGTCGGCGATACTTCCCGGCCGTAGCCCGTCGCCGAGGCTCCAGGTCACGTCGTATGCCCTGAAAATGTCGCAAAGATCCTCGAAGTGTTCGTACAGGGGGTTTTGGCGACGATGGGCCATCATCCACTTCGCCACGAGAGAACCACCGCGGCTCACGATGCCGGTGATCCGCTGCGCCGTCATCGGCAGGTGCTCGAGCAGCAGCCCAGCGTGCACGGTCATGTAGTCGACACCCTGAGCTGCCTGTCGCTCGCACATGTCGAGAAAGTGCTGCGGGCGCATCTCCTCGATGTCACCGCCGAGTTCCTCGAGCATCTGGTAGATCGGAACCGTCCCGATCGGCACGGGCGAGGCATCGATGATCGCCTGCCGAATCGCGTCGATGTCCCGGCCGGTGGAGAGATCCATCACCGTGTCGGCTCCGTGGTGAACGGCCGTGTGCAGCTTTTCCAGTTCGGCCGTCACGTCACCGGTCACCGCCGAGGTGCCAATGTGCGCGTTGATCTTCGTCTTCAGTGCCACCCCGATTCCCATCGGCTCGAGTCGCTTGCGAAGGTGCACGCGATTGGCGGGAATGACGAGTCGCCCCTTGGCCACTTCGCGATGCACGAGCGCCACCGGAAGGCCCTCTCGACGGGCCACGAATTCCACCTCGGGTGTCATGTCTCCCTGGCGGACGGCTTCGATCTGCGTCAGCGATGGCTCCGTCATGAATGCTCCCGGTGTGTGCGTGATGCTGGGTCGGCCGAGGATGCCTCGTCCGACCGCCGTCTTCAGCTCTCGTTCCCCGTAGTCTACACGAGGTGCCCATCCTGGCGGCTGACGCCGCGGTCGCCCCGCGTGCCACCCTCGGGAGTATCCGTATTTTCCGAACAGAGTTCAGAGCGTCTTGAGGTATTCAAGAAGAGCGTCTTGTTTGTCCGCGGGCACCGCGAGCGGGTAGACGTGCCCCGCGGCGCTCTTGCCGGGCAGTCGCGTGTCGAAATACCGGCGCCGCTGTGATGGAGGCAGCCCAGGGGGCCGTTCGAGCAGCTCCTCGACGGCCAGGCCTCCACGGGCGCGATCATATTCCTCCTGCGAACGGGTCCAGACGACCGGCCGGCTTTCCGGATGCAGCACATGCCACAGCGTGGGCACCGAGCCGTTGTGGAAGTAGGGTGCGGAGGCCCAGATGCCGTCGAGTGGAGGTGCCACATAGCCAACGGTGGCGGATTCCCGGGTGGCCGTGCCCTCGCCGTCCTCCTCCGCTCCTTGCCCGAACCAACTCTCCACCAGGGCACGACGGTCGTCCACTGAGAGCGAGTCGAATCGGGTCCTGTCAGTGCCGATGTCGTCGATGGACACGACTCTCGCCGGGTAGCTGTCATCATCGACCGTGGCATCGCCGCCACCGTGGCACTCTGCGCAGTGGTCCACGAAGACCCTCCTGCCCTGCTCCGCCAGGCTCCGATTCAGCTCCCATGGCCACTCAGGCGGCCGGAGATCGCGAATCCACCGCTCGATGTGCCGAAAATCATCCTCCCATTCGCGAAATCGGTCTGGTCCGTTTTCCCGGACGAGCAGGAACTGCATGAGCATGCGGTGCCCCTTGGGGGCGAAACCGTCGGCGTACATGGACCGCTTCTTGGAATAGTGCCACCACGGCGGCGCATCCATGTCGTGATGCGCGAGGTCGAAACGTGGAGGCCGCTGCACGATGGTGAGGTCGGCATCACGGTGACGCATCAGGGCCACTCCGAACATCACGGCATTCGTGGTGCCCACGGTCGTGCCGAGCGGCAAGAGCAACGAGCCGTAATCCCTGTGTCCAAGCGGCTTGCGCTGCCGCAGCTTCACCAGCCGCACGTCCTCGGTGAGGGTCTCGAGGGCGTAGGAGGCATTGGGAAGGCCCGGGATCACCCTGCCGGCGACCGCTCCCTGGTGACAGGCCAGACAGCTCATCGTCCAACGGCCGTCAGCATCGACCACGTACTGCAAGGGCCGCGACGGATCGAGCGGATCTGGTGTCAGTCCGTAGCGATCCATCGCCATCCGGCGGCGCGTCGTCTGATCGGCGGCGGTCGCCGCCGAACGCGCCGGCTCCTCCCAGACCGTATGCAGTTCGTCGAAGACCTCCTGGTCGAAATCCGCGGGCAGGAACCGCCCCGTCCGAAGCAACCGCCACCCTTCATGTTCCCTGAGGAAGTCGTCCGGAATGGCCGATCCGCCCGACGGCACGAGGAAGGAATCCGCGGACATGGCCGGGACCGAGATCAACCAGATCACGATAGCCCGCATGACCATCCATGTCGGACGCGTTCGATCGATTCGCACGCGGTGAGTCCTCTCCTGGCGTCTTGACGGCTTCCGGCGGAGGCGTGAGTCCAGGTCGGGACCTGGCGGCCGACGGCCTTCGATCGAGTGTAGCGCTCGGTGAAACGAGCGACAACGACGGACGGTGGGGTGCGGAAAGGGTTCCCTGAGGGTAGAAACGGGAATCATGATGACCGTCAACCCCATCCTGATCCCCGAAATCCGCAGCATGATCGCCGAGGGCGATCTGCAGGGGCTGCGGGAGGTGGCTGAGGAACTGCACCCCGCCACGGTCGCCGAGTTTTCCGAGGGCCTCGAACCAGCGGAGATCTGGCGGCTGCTCTGTAGCGTCCCTGTCGTCCGTCAGGCCGAGATTTTTCCCTATTACCCGTTGTCAACGCAGCGGGCCCTGCTCGAGTCTTCGGATCGCCGTTTGCTCGGTGGACTGCTCGAGGAGATGGCAGCCGACAACCGTGACGACCTGCTCCGGGAGTGCGACGAGGATCTCGTCGAAGAGCTCCTGCCGCTGGTTGCGAAGGCTCAGCGGCACGACATCCGGATGCTCCTTTCCTGTCCCGAGGAATCTGCCGGGGCGTTGATGACCACCGAGTACGCGTCGCTGCCGGCCGACATCACGGCCGGAGAGGCGATTACGCGGCTGCGGTCCCAGGCGCCCGACAGCGAATCGATCTACTACATCTATGTCCTCGATACGGATCGGCACCTGGTGGGCTTCGTGTCACTGCGGGACCTCATTCTCGCGAGGCCGACGGCCATGGTGGCGGATCTCATGGAGACCGACGTCATCAGTGCCAGGCTCGACGATCCTCGGGAAAAGGTCGTCGAGCAACTGGCCCGATTCGACTTCATCGCCATTCCCGTCGTGGATGACCAGAACAGGCTCGTGGGTATCGTGACGCACGACGACGTCCTCGATGCCGTCCGACAGGATGCGACCGACGAGGCCCAGCGGATCGCAGCCATCTCACCACTCGGCGAAGGCTACCTCGAGGCGGCACTCGCGTCGATGACCTGGAAGCGGGGCGTATGGCTGGCCATCCTGTTTGCGACGGCCACGGTGACGGCGATGGTGCTCGCGCAGTGGGAATCACCTCACGTCTGGCTCGTCGCATTCATTCCGCTGGTGATCGCCAGTGGCGGCAACTCGGGGAACCAATCGGCCACGCTCGTGATCACGGCGCTCTCGACGAACGACTGCCGGCTATCCGATTGGAAACGCATTTTGCGACGCGAGTTCGTCGTGGGGCTGCTCCTGGGGCTTCTGCTCGCCGTGCCAGGGTATCTCCTCGCGCTGGCCTACGCCCCGTCGTCACTCGAAGCCCTCGTCATTCCGGCGACGATCCTCTGCGTGGTGCTCATCGGGTCGATGGTGGGGTCGGTGCTGCCGCTCGTCTTTCGATCGATCGGTCTCGATCCGGCCCTGATGAGCAATCCCTTCGTTTCGGCGATCGTGGATGTCGTGGGCATCGTCGTCTACATGAGTCTCTCGCTACTCGTGCTCGGGTGAGCACAGGCGAATCGTCCGAGACCCGGCGATGCATCAGCCCAGTGATCGATCGATCGCGGTGGCGACGCGACGGCAGGTCTCGAGCATGGAGGCGAACGTCGGCAGGTCGAGCGTCTGCGCGGCATCGCTCGCGGCCGACTTGGGGTCAGGATGGACCTCAACGATCAGCCCGTCGGCGCCCGCGGCCACCGCCGCGGCCGCCATGGCCGGCACGAGCGATGCGTGTCCCGTGCCATGACTGGGATCCACGACCACCGGCAGGTGCGTCCTCGCGTGGAGCCATGGAACCGTCGCCAGTGGCAGCGTGAAGCGAGTGTGCGACTCGAAGGTGCGGATGCCCCGCTCGCAAAGCATCACGCGACGATTGCCCCCGTCGAGGATGTACTCGGCCGCCAGCAGAAGCTCCTCGAGCGTGGCCGCTGGTCCCCGCTTCAGCAGCACGGCGGCGTCGGATCGGCCGACCGCCTCGAGCAGCCGGTAGTTCTGCATGTTCCGAGCGCCCACCTGAAGCACGTCAGCGTGACGGGCGACGAGCGGAACGTCCTCGGGTGCGACGACCTCCGTGACGATTGCGAGCCCCGTCTCTGCCCGTGCCTCCGCGAGGAGTTCAAGGCCTTTTTCCTTCAGTCCCTGGAAGCTGTAGGGACTCGTCCGGGGTTTGAAGGCACCTCCCCGCAGGGCGGTCGCGCCGAGTCGGCGGACCTCCCTCCCGGTGTGCAGGATCTGCTCGCGACTCTCGACGGAACAGGGCCCCGCGATCACGCCGACGGTTTTGCCACCCACTTCGAGCGAACCGGCGCGGACGACGGTCTGTTCCCGCTGTACCTCGCGGCTGGCGACCTTGTAGGGCGCCAGGATCGGCATCACCGAGGCCACGCCGGGAAGTGTCTCGAAGCCGGCACCGGTGGCATCCCGTTCGTCCCCGACCACGGCCACCACGGTTCGTTCCGTCCCCTCGATCACGTGGGGCCTGAGACCCATCGATGCCACCCGTTCGACGACGCCGCGGACCTGAGCGGGGTCCGCACCACCCTTCATGACGATGATCATTTCGAGACCCTCCCACAACCCTATCGACCTGGAAATCGTCCTCGAACGATCGAGCCGCTGGACATGGCCGCGGCGGCACCGAGGCCTCAGAAACCCTCCGGCAGCGTGTCCTTCCTCTTCTCGGCGGCCGCACGGGTGGTGACCTCGAGCAACTCCTCGCCGTCGCGGTTCCGGAGCACATAGATAAGTTTGCCGTCAGGGTTGGCCTTGGCGAGGATCGTCCGCAGGATCGCGTCGGCGGTCTTGTCGCGCTCGTCGAGGCCGAATGACTGATTCTTCGTGATGCCCTCGAGTTGGAGATCCGAACCGAGAATCTCCATGGGGAGGCCGATCTCATCGGAGATCATCTGGATCGATTTTTCGAGCGTGTCCTTGGCGAAGGAAAGCGAGATCGTCTTTTGCAGTTTGGCCGTCGCCGAGTCGCCCGTCGGCGCTGCCTTCGGGCCCGCCGACGCGACGGTGGCCACAGGTCTCCCGGCCTGCTGCAGGGCGATCTCGGCGGCAAGGGCGATGTTGTGGCCCGCTTGCGGAGGCAGGTGGCAATTCACTCTGGCCAGATGCCCCTCCGCGGCATGTCTGAGATAGGCGTCGATGACCCGAATCATCGAGGGAAGTCGAAGAACGATCGTACGGCCGTAGGGGGCAGGAGCGAGGGAGGATACGGCCGACTCGATGCGCGTCGGCAGGTCGCGGACCGTCTCGGCGAGCGACCGAGCGAGTCCGCCGGCCGCCGATCGGTCCGCCGGATAGGCGGACAGTTCGAAATAGAAGGTCGGACCGAAATGGATCGACAACGCAGCAAGCTTGACCGACTCGTCCAGGATTTCGGCCAGCGGATCGGCGAGGCTCGCGAGTGGCCCCGTCATGAGGGCGCGTCCGTCGGCGGAGAGGAAACCCGGATCACCGAGAATGATCGCGTGGCTGTCACCGTCGAGGAATCCGACGAACTGTTCCATGTCGGGTGTCAGCAGGGGCTGTCCTTGAGACTCGATTGACCGGGACACGACTGTCTCTGGGCCTGCGACGAGCAGTCGACCGCCTCCTGCAGCCGGGATGCAGTAGGCTCGGTCGGCGCCAACATGCACGGTTTCGTCGCCGACTTTTTTTGGCTTCGTGCCACCCCACGCTGATGACAGACGGGTCCGATCGATGGGCGCCGTCGCCTCCAGGACATACGCGACGAATGGGCGTCCCTTGTCATCGGCCTGCCAGGCGGCGGTGAGCCTTGAGAGACCCTCAGGCCCGATGCCGGCCAGTGAGGAAGACTCATCGACGGCCTTTTGAACCTCAGGGCCCAGCGCCTCGAGAAATCGACGGCCTTCCGGGATCGCGAGGGCGTCGCCCAGGCGCGTCGTGAGAATGAGTTGGCTGCCTGGCGGAAGATACGCGAGCGTCGGTGGTGGGCCGTGGGTCGGCGAATCCCAAAGTGCATCCGGGGCGTCGACGAGAGTGATCGAGGCAGTTCCATCGTCACGGTCGACGGTGGGGCCACGGTCGGGAGCACCCTCGTCGATGACGGACGATTTCTGCCTCTGTTGCGACGCCGCTGTATCGGTCAACGAGTCTCCCGTCATGCGTCCGGTTGAACCGCCCGTGGGGCGGGTCGTTGACGCGGTCTCGGAAACATCCGCGGAGCTGTCGTCACCAGGCTTCTCGCCCTCACCGGGTTTTCCGGTCAGAAAAAGGGCGGCGAGCAGAAGTGCCCCAAGGGCGACGCCGACACCGATCGCGGGAGCCAGCATCTTCTTCGCACGCGAGCCGCCTCGGCCGCTGGATTTTCGACGCCTGCTCGTGGCATCGGACGCTAGGCTCGTGCCCTCGAGCGCCGTGGCGAGCGGTGATTGGATGCCTTCGGAGAGACCAGGACCACCGGCGCGAACGACCGGCGGCCTCACCGCCATCGCCGCGGAGGCGGGCAGCGGTTGCAGTTGGAAACAGGCCGCGATGGCCTGAGCAGCATCGAAGGCGGTCGGATACCGAGTGGCTGGATCGGGCGCGAGCATGTATGCCAGAAGCGCTGCGACCGGAGGGGGAACGCGGGCCGGATCGGGCGGTCGGATCCCTTGGCACGCAGCGGCGAGGGTGGCCGCTGGGGAGCCCCGCCAGTTGGGCAGGCCCCCGCCGACGAGCACGTGCAGAATTGCGCCGAGGGCGTACACATCGGCAGCCTCCGTGCAATATCCGCCGTTGGCCTGAAGTTCCGGGGCGATCGAGGCCGCTCGAATACCGAGCCGAGCGATCGACTCGGCATCGTCGAGAGGCAATTTCAGGGGGAACGTATGCGGGTCTCCCACGAGAGGGTATTGCAGCAGTCGAACCTGACCAAAAGGTTCCTTCACGGAGTCGAAAAACAGTCCGCCGTGCGGAGTCCCCAGCCGCTGCAGTTCGGCCACCGCCCTCGCCAGCTCGAATGCCACCCGCCCGGCCTGGCCGATTTCATGGGGCCTATTCGACGTCAGCTCGTCGGCGAGCGTCGTCCCCGCGACATCTTCGCAGACGATGAAACGCATCCTGTCGACGTCTTCGAGCACCCATGTCCGCGACAGCACCGGGTCGGTCGCCTGAGTGGCGATCGTCGTGAGGTTGACGATGCCCGTCCAGGCGTCGAGCGCACGGGATCGCTTCGGGTCGAGTAGGACGAGTAGGACGCGGTTGCCGCTGGGGACGTGAACGGCCCGCATGAGCATCGTTCGCCAGGGGTTTTCGATCCGTTCGAGGAGGCGGTAGTCGCCAAGAACGAACGGCCCACTTTCCCCCTTGAGGAGCCTCCTCGCCTGCCACGAGGTCAAGACCTTCCGCCCGTGCAGCCACTCCGCGACGTCCTGGCCCGATGCGGACGTTCCGACCCCGCGGACTGCGACAGCGCCGGTCTTCTCGGGCCGGCCTTCGAACTCCATGCGAAGGGCTGCGATGTTCGCCACATCGAGAAGCCGGCTGGATTCGAGCCTGCTCCAGTAAACGGCCGCTGGGACGTGTTGGGATGGCTTGGTCATCGAAGGCGATTCGGGATGGGGACCGTGCGCGGGTATTCAGACGGGGCGGCTGGCGGGCCGAGCGTCAGGTCCTCTGGGAGGGACGAATCTGCCGCGGGCCGCCAACCTTTTAATGGTAGCGGTTGGTGCTTCAGGTCCGCCATGGTTCCACGACCGAGTCGTGATCCCGGTCGATCGACGGCATCGCTCGGGCCCGTTGCACCGCGATGCGTCTTGTTGGCTTGGCACCCAGGTCGATTCCCAAAGAGTCGGTCCGGCCGCGGCGAAGGCCTGTTAGGCTTGCCGTCGGTCAGACGGCCGACCCGGCAGGGCCGTCGCGGCAGCGGTCGATTCGTCGCTTGGAATCACGAGAGCAGATTGATGGCATCCGAGCAATCAACCGGTAAGGTCGATCGCCCATCCGCGGGCGGTGCCGTGGCGTCGTCGTTCGATCGTGCCGCCGACCAACTCGACCTGTCGGCGAGCATGCGGCGGCTGCTCGTGACGGCGAAGCGGGAAGTGCAGGTACAGATTCCGGTCGAACTCGACAGTGGCGAGGTGGCCACGTTCATCGGCTACCGAGTGCAGCACAACGACGCCCGCGGTCCGATGAAGGGCGGCCTGCGGTATCACCCGCAGGTGGATCTCGATGAGGTTCGCACGCTCGCCTCGCTGATGACCTGGAAGACCGCCGTGGTGAACATTCCCTATGGCGGCGCCAAAGGAGGGATCTCGATCGACCCGACCGGTCGCAGTCCACGCGAACTGGAGCGGATCACCCGCCGGTTCGTGGACTCGATCCACGACCTCTTCGGTCCCGACGTCGACATCCCCGCTCCCGACATGGGCACCTCGGCCGAGGTGATGGCCTGGATCATGAGCCAGTACGGGAAATACCACGGCTTTTCACCCGCCTGCGTGACGGGCAAGCCGGTCGAGTACCACGGCATTCCGGGCCGCGAGGAGGCCACGGGCCGGGGTGTCGGCAGTCTGTCACTCAAACTCCTCAGCCGACTCGGACGGCGCATCGTGGGATCCTCGGTCGCAATCCAGGGCTTCGGAAACGTCGGCACGCATGCGGCGACGTTCCTTCACGTCGCTGAGTGCCGGATCGTCGCGGTGAGCGACGCGGATGGCGGTTTCCATCGGGCGGAGGGGCTCGACGTGCTGGCCCTCCTGCGTCACGTGCATGCCAATCGCGGCCGACTGGCGGGCTTCACGGGTGGTGATCCCATCACCAACGCCGAACTCCTCTCGATGAACGTGGATGTGCTCGTCCCGGCGGCGCTCGGCGGCGTGATCACAGGCCAGAACGCCGAGTTCATCCGGGCGCCGGTCCTGATCGAGGCCGCCAACGCCCCCGTCACGCCCGAGGCCGACGAGATCCTGGAGCGGCGGGGCGTCGTTGTGCTGCCGGACATCCTCGCCAACGCCGGAGGAGTGACGGCAAGCTGGTTCGAGTGGGTGCAGAACCGCCAGCATTACCAGTGGGGCATCAATCGTGTTCGCCAGGAACTCGACAGGATCCTCGGCGAAGCGTTCGAGCAGGTCTGGCAGCTTTCCCAGTCGCGGTCGGTGACGCTCCGCACGTCAGCCTTCATGCTCGGTATCGGCCGCGTGGCGCGGGCCACCGTGCTCGGAGGAATCGAGTGAGCGGCCCGAACTGGGTTTGGCACGGTCGCGGTTCGATCAGTGCCGTGCCACTCCGGGCCGATACCAATCTCCCCGCAGCCAGTCGGCGATCAGTTCGATCTGCTGCCGCGTGAGCGGAGCGAGTCCGCCTTCCGGGGCCTTTCCGAAGCTCGGCATGCGGTCGTTGGTGTCCCCATAGAACCGTTCGTGCGTCGGATCGGCGATGATTCCCACGAGCCACTCGCGACTTCCCCAACCCGTCAGATCTGGAGCCGATCCGTACTCGGTGCTTTCATCGTGGAAAGTGTGGCAGGCTCCGCATCGCTCGCCGTCGGTGATGAGATCGTGTCCTCGCTTTGAGATCGCCGCATCGGTCACCTTGTCGTTGGCCAAGCCCGCTTCGTCGGCCATCACCGCGATCACCGCCTCGACGTCCTCGCGGCTCCATTCGTCGGCATTCGCGATGTCGTCCTTGACGAAGGTCACCATATCCCCGTCCCTGTGGGCGGTGTTGCCGAAGTAGCCCGGCCCACCGACCTGCTCCGGATCGAGGAGACCGCGCATCCACGCGGCGGTGCCGAAGTGGAATAGATTCGCCGCGGATGCCTTCGCGAGAACGGCACCAGCCTCCGGCGACTTCGGATCGACGTGCGAGTGACAACTCGTGCAGTGCTGTGCGAAGAGCCGCGGTCCCTGGCTTTTCGCGTCGGCACGAACCAGCTCGAGCATCCCCGCCGGCGGGATTCGCTCGGGTCGACCGGCAAGTTCGATCGCCCTCGTGGCATCGAGTCTGGCCTGTCTCGCCGCGTCGAGAAAGGCCTGAGAGTGGCGGATTTTTTCGAGCGTCTTCCACTGCGATTCGATGGTATCGAGTCTTGCGGAGTCGCCGCCGAGTGAAGCGGACAGCTTGTCCCGATCGCCGCCGGTCTCTTCGTAGAGTTTCTCGGCATCGGCAAGGGCGGCTTTGTCGGCCCAGACCGCGTAGTAGTCCTCGTTCAGGGCCATGGCAGTGAGCAGGCCGGCCCCGGCGACGATGCCGAGCGTGAAGGCCACGTTGAACCGGTGGCCGAGTCGCCAGTTCCCGATGATCGGCATCAGGAACATCACGCCCATGATCAGCCCCGGCACGACGATGGCACCGAGAAATTCTCCCGTGGCTCCCCAGCCCTCGAAGACCTTCAGGAACTGGAAGAGAAACAGGAAGTACCACTCCGGCCGGGCGGCTGCGTAGGGCACCGACGGATCGGCCGGAGCGCCGAGTTCGGCCCCGAGGTGGCTGACATCGACCGACTCTCCGGCGAGCATCGCCCGTAGCGCCGGTACGAGGATCACCCCGAGAACGACGGCCATCACTGCGAGCATCGCGACCGCGTCCTTGAGCACCTGATCCGGCCAGAACATGGCGTCCGGTTTCGTGATCGGCTGCTTGGCGTGCAGGCCGTGCTTGCGGAAGAGCGCCAGATGCACGACGAGCATCACGATGAGCCCGCCGGGCAGGAATCCCGCATGCAGGGCAAAAAACCGCGTGAGCGTGTGATGGCCGTACTCGCTGCCACCGATGACGAGTTGCTGGATCGACGGGCCGATCCCCGGCACGATCCCCGCGAGATTCGTGGCGACGATGGTGGCCCAGTAGCCCTTCTGGTCCCACGGCAGGAGATAGCCGGTGAGGGCCATTCCCAGCACCAGCATCATGAGAATCAGTCCGAGCCAGAAGTTCACCTCGCGGGGCGCCCGGTAGGCCCCGTCGATCACCACCTGCAGAAGGTGGAGTGCGAGTAGGACGACCATCGCCTGGGCCATGAAATGATGGATACCGCGGAGCAGCCAGCCGCCGGACATCTCGTGCTGGATGTAGT
>JBJTBB010000360.1:0-3612 GCA_046091125.1 Planctomycetaceae bacterium | reverse complement strand
GGAAGGTCGAGTTTGCCGCGGATCACCCCGCGGACAACACGCGGGGCGACGAAGAAGACCCTTGGAACGCGGGAATAGAGATCTCGCTCGATCCGAACCTGATCGACCGCGAGGGACCACGTGCTCATCGAGCGTCGGGCGGGCATCGCGAACGGCAACCCGCTCGACAGGGCGACTCGTTCGCCGAAATCCCCGACCCAAAAACCTCCGGATGTATCCCGGATTCTCGCAAAACCGCGACGGGCTGCAAGCGGTCACATGAACGGGTAACCTGAGAGGCTCTCGATTCCGGGCTGAGCCGGGCCGAGTCACGCACCGAAAGCGAGCCTTCCTTGATTGAAAGAGCCGGTCAGCCATCCGAGGTTCGTATCGCGGCCGTCGCCACGGCCATCCCGCCGGTCCGTGTCTCGCAGTCCCACGCCATGATGCTCGTCCGTGAGCATTACGCCGACGTTCTGTCGGAGCGGAGCATGGACGTCCTCGACAAGATCTTCGCTCACCCGAGCATCCTCACCCGAAACCTCGCCTTCGATTCCGAATTCGAAGTGGTCAGCCTGAAGGACGAGGATCCCGATCGGCGGATGGACCGTTTCACGCGATGGTCGACGGAACTCTCGCGTGACGCGACGACGCAGGGACTCGCCGAGGTTGGTGCGGCGCTGACCGACGTTCGTGGACTGTTCGTCAACACGTGCACCGGCTACATCTGCCCGGGCGTCTCCACGTACGTCCACGAGGCACTCGGCCTCGATGGCGGTGTCCGGGTGTTCGATGCGGTGGGGAGCGGTTGCGGCGGGGCCATCCCGAACCTCGACCTGGCCGCCAACGCGATTCGCGGATCGCGCGACGGCGTGGTCGTGGCGGTCGCCGTCGAGGTCTGCACGGCGACCTATCAGATGGACAACTACATGAGCCTGCTCGTCTCCAATGCCATCTTCGGCGACGGTGCCGCGGCAGCCGTTCTCTGGACACGGCCCGAGGGGCTCCGCATCGTCGACTCGATCGGCCGCGTCGACACCACGTTCCGGGAGGATGTGCGATATGTCTACAAGCGGGGCCGTCTCAACAACCGGCTGTCGGTGCAACTGCCGCGGGTCGTCGGGGAAGTGGTTCCCCCGGTCATCGACGAGCTGCTTTCGCGGAACGGCCTTTCTCGCCGCGACGTGCGTCACTGGGCGATTCACCCGGGCGGCGAAAAGATGGTCGTCACGCTGCAGGCGGCCCGTGGGCTCGACGACGCACAGATGGCCCCGACGCGGCAGGTGCTCGCCGAGTGCGGCAACATGTCGTCCCCGACCGTTCTGTTCATTCTCAAGCGAATCATGGATAGTGGTGGTGTTCAGCCGGGTGATATCGTCCTGATGACGGCGTACGGGGCGGGCATGTCGGCCTACGCCTGTCTCCTCGAGGCCTGATCACGCGAGTGACCGCCATGCCTGTCCGTGTGGACGTCGCCCGCTCTCCATGGCCGCTGGTGATGGCGGTGGTCGGCGTCGCGACGATGATCCTCTCCGCGCCGTTCATCGCCCGCGCATCCCGAGAGGTGCTCTCGGCCGAGTCGCAGACGCCTCTGGAATGGGTGCCGCAGGAATTTCCCTCCCGCGCCGAATACGACCGATTCTCGGCCGAGTTCGGTAGCGGCAACGTGGTGGTAGCCACCTGGCCCGGCTGCACGCTCGGCTCGCCGGCGGTGGCCCGCGTCGTCGAAGCGGCGGAAGACCCTGTTCGCACGAGCGATCCAGCGGGAAGACGCTGGTTCTCATCGGTCACCGACGGTGACACCGTGTTGACGCCCCTCCTCAATCCTCCCTTGTCGCTCTCCCGGAGTCGGGCGATCGATCGAATCTCCGGCATGCTCGTCGGGCCCGACCGACACACGACGTGCGTCGTCTTCGCCTTCACGCCGGAGGGCATCTCGGACCGGCGCCGCGCGGTGAACTGGATCCGGGACGTGATTCGCCGTACGGCAACGACGGACGAGGACTCGATCCATCTGGCCGGACCCGTCGTGGACCATACCGCGGTCGATGCCGCCAGCAAGGAGTCGCTCGAGCGATTCGCTCCCGCCGCCGCTGCGATCGTTCTCTTGCTGACCTGGTGGTCGCTGCGTTCACTCCGCTATGCGTTGATCGTGTTCGGAATGTCGATGTGGTGCGTCGGTCTCTCATTCACCACGCTTTGGCTTTGGGGAGATCGGATGAATGCGGTGCTGATCGTCATGCCGGCGCTTGTGCTCGTGCTTGGCGTCTCGGCGGGTATTCACCTCGTGAACTATCTGATGGAGGCGGCCGCCGACTCTCCGCACGGCGTGGCCCGCCGGGCCGTGACGGTCGGCTGGCTGCCCTGCCTCCTGTCGGCGGGAACCACCGCGGTGGGGCTCGCGTCGCTGGTCGTCAGCGAGCTCGAGCCGATCCGGACCTTCGGCTTCCACGCCGCGATCGCCGTCATGGCCACGCTCCTGACCTCATTCACCGTATTGCCCGGCCTCTTCGAACGATGGCCGATCCGCCCTTCCGCTCCGGCTGCGTCGGCGGAAGCCTCCATCTCTCACCTGCCCGTCGCACGGCGTGTCATCGCTCACGCGACGCTCATCGTGATCGCTTTCCTGGCGGTCATGGCTGCGACAGGAGCGGGTATTCCTGGTATCCGCACGTCGGTTCGCATCGACACCCTCTTCCAGCCACACAGCCGCATCATCCGCGACTACACCGCCGTCGAACGTGCGATCGGTCCGCTGGTGCCGATCGAGGTCGTGCTCACCTTCGATGCGGAGTGTGATTCCAGGCCTTTCCAACGACTCGACCTCGTCAAGGAGGTTGGGGAACGCCTCGTCGCGGCGACGGGTGCCGCACAGATCATGTCGGCGGTGTCATTTGCTCCAGAGGTCAAAGGGGGCGGCAGGATCGCAGACGCCACGGCGAAAGCGAGCCTGGCCCGCGGCCTGACGAGAAACCTCGCATCGCTCGACGAAATGCGCTACGTTCGGAATACGCCTGACGGACAATTGTGGCGGATTACCGCGAGGATCTCCGCCCTCGACGACGTCGACTACGGTCGCCTGCTCGATCGCGTGCGGGCGGAGGTGATGCCGCTCTTAACGCCCGAGAACTGGGCGTATCACGAGGTCCGGGCCACCTTCACGGGCGTGATGCCCGTGGTGCACGGCATCCAGAACACGCTCCTTTCGGACCTCTTCACGAGTTTTCTCTCGGCATGCGGCATCATCACGCTGGTGATGATGCTCGCCCAACGGAGCGTGCTTGCCGGCATCGTGGCCATGATGAGCAACGTGTTTCCGATGATCCTGCTGTTCGGATTCCTCGGCTGGGCGAAAGTGCCCCTGGATATCGGCAGTGTCATGACCGCGTCGATCGCGTTGGGAATGGCGATCGACGGCACCCTTCATTTCCTCACGTTCTACCGGCGGGCAATCATAGCCGGCGCCGATCAGAACGAGGCGGTCATGCAGGCCTTCCAGCACTCGGCCGCGGCGCTCACGCAGAGCTCCATCGACTGCGGCGTTGGCATTCCCGTATTCGCTCTGAGCTCATTCGCGCCGACGAGCCGATTCGCCGGCATGCTCGCACTGCTCGTCGCGGCCGAGTGCTGGAA
>JBJTBB010000359.1:0-4840 GCA_046091125.1 Planctomycetaceae bacterium | reverse complement strand
CGGCATGCTTTACATGAGCACGAGCTTCATGCAGCCCGAGATGCTCGCCTTCCGTCTCGCGGAGGAGGGCCCCCCGCAGATTGTTTGGCGGGAGAAAAAGGGCGCCCCGAGCCAGCCATCGCCGCTCGTGGTGGGGGACGAGCTGTACGTCGTGAGCGACCGGGGCGTGGGCGCCTGCCTGGACGCCCGTTCGGGCGAGGTGCTCTGGAGCGAACGGCTCGGGGGCAATTTCTCCTCGTCGCCGATGTTCGCCGACGGACGGATTTATGTGGGCAATCGCGAGGGGCACACCTTCGTCCTCGAGCCTGGTCGCTCCTACTCCGTCCTGGCCGAAAACGAGCTCGACGGTGAAATCATGGCGACGCCCGTCGCCGTCGGCCGAGCCATCTACCTCCGCACCGCCAAGGCGCTCTACCGCCTCGAGAAGCCACCCGCAATCAGCGCGGTCACCGGTGCAAGGCGGGAGTCCTCTCGATGAGTGGCGATGCGACCAGCGACGAGCATGCCGCTTCGCTTCGTCCTTCGCGACGGCGTTTTCTTTCGTCTATGGGATTGGCAATGGCCGGCTTGAATGGCGTGTCTGGTGACGCGGCCAACTCCCCTCAACGCGGCATCAAACTAGGGTTCGACAACTTCGCGGTGCGGGGGATGGGCTGGAACGCGCGACAGCTGGTCGATCATGCGGTCGCTCTTCACTGCGATTCGGTATTCATCACCGACTTCGGGCCCTTCGGTGGTCGAACCGACGACGACTCTCTCGGCGAGGTACGCAAGTACGCATCCGACAAGGGCATCGGCATCGAACTCGGCTCGTGGAGCATCTGCCCGACATCGCGGTCCTTCAAGTCCGACTGGGGCACCGCCGATGAGCACCTTGCGGAGGGGATTCGCATGGCCCGGGCCGTTGGTTCGCGGGCATTCCGCGTGATCCTCGGCAACCATGCTGATCGACTCACAGAGGGTGGGATCGAGGCACGGATCGCCGATATGGTCACGGTTCTGAAGCGTTCGCGAGCACGGGCGGTCGATGCGGATGTCAGGATCGCCGTCGAGAATCATGCCGGCGACATGCGATCCCGGGAATTGCTGGGGCTCGTTCAGGACGCCGGCGCTGACTTCGTGGGCGTGACCTTCGATTCCGGCAACGCCTGCTGGACCCTCGAGGATCCGGTCGTGGCCCTCTCGGTCCTGGGACCACATGTCCTCACCACGAGCCTCCGCGACACCATGCTCTGGGAGTCCGCAAGGGGTGTCACAGCGCAGTGGACGGCGATGGGTGAGGGATGCGTCGACCTGGCCGCCCTGTTCGACTCCTTCGCCGAGCGCTGTCCTGGCGTCACCGTTCACATCGAGACGATCTCCGGCTTTCCTCGTGAGCTGGCAATCCTGGAGGCCGACTGCTGGAAGTCCTTTCCCGACCTCCGGGCCTCGGAATTGGCCCCGTTCCTGTCCCTTGCGAGAAAGGGTCGTCCGATCCCCCCCTTTCAACCGGCTGAAGGGGTGGACCGAAAAGCTGCCGAACGCGAGTACCAATTGGCCGAGTTGGCCCGAAGCATCGATTTTTGCCGCAAAAAACTCGGCCTTGGGATCGCTCAAGAACCCCCCGGATAACCCATATCACGCCTTCCGCACAGAACGTAAGTCGTTTCCATAAAACGATTTATCGTCTGTAAACGGATCATGATCATCTAACTTGGACGTGCCAGCCGACGCATTATTAGGTAAGCTTCATGAGCCAATGATGAATCTGGCGTCTAGCTGGGCAGACCACGGTCGTGGGCGATGGTGAAGCCAGCGAATCCTGCAACGCGAATCCTAAAGCACCAATCCTGTAAGGAGAATTCCCATGTCGAGTCGCGGCATCACGTCTGGAATGGACCGGCGTTCATTTCTCGCCGTCGGGTCGATCGGCGGCCTGGGACTCTCCCTCGGTGATTTTTTCCGCATGAAGGCGGCGGCGGCGTCCGCCGGTGAACCAGTCAAGGAAGGCGTCGCCAAATCAGTCATCCAGATCTTCCTGCCGGGTGGCTATGCCCATCAAGAGACGTTCGATCCCAAGCCGTTCGCCCCTGTTGAGTACCGCGGACCTCTTGGAAGCATCGACACCGCGATTCCAGGCGTTCGTTTCGGCGAGGTCATGCCTCACACGGCCAAAATCGCCGACAAAATCGCCGTATGCCGCTCGATGACCCACGGCGAGGCCGCTCATGAGCGTGGCACGCACAACATGTTCACGGGTTATCGCCCGAGCCCGGCACTGCAGTATCCGAGCCTTGGCTCGGTTATCTCCCATGAATTCGGACCGAGGGAGAATCTTCCTCCCTATGTCTGCATCCCGTCTCAGCCCAACGAATTCGCAGGTTCCGGATATCTCAGCAGTGCCTACTCCGGATTCAGTCTCGGTTCGGACCCCGCTGATCCCAATTTCAAGGTCCGCGACCTGAACCTCCCGACGGGCGTCGACACCGGTCGTTTCGACAAGCGGCGCCGCATTCTCGACGTGGTGTACGACCACTTCCGCAGCAAGGAAAAGAGCGACTCGCTCGACGCGCTCGACACTTTCTACCAGCGTGCCTACAGCCTCATCAGCTCTGCGAAGGCGCAGGAGGCGTTCGATCTCACGAAGGAGCCGGAAGAGATCAAGAACGAGTATGGGAAGAATCAGGCTGGCCTGCGGATGCTGTTGGCCAGGCGACTCGTCGAATCGGGAGTGCGGTTCGTGACCCTGACCTACGGTGGCTGGGATCACCACGACAACATCCTCGCCAACATGCGATCGCAAGCTCCCGCATTCGACCAGGGATTCGCGTCCCTCATACGCGATCTCGACCGACGGGGACTCCTCGCGTCGACGCTCGTTTGCGTGACCACCGAGTTCGGCAGAACGCCGAAGATCAACCCCACGGCTGGCCGCGACCACTGGCCGAAGGTGTACAGCATCGTGATGGCCGGAGGCGGCATCAAACCGGGCATCGTCTACGGGTCGAGCAACGCGACGGCCAGTGAGCCTGAGGACGACCCGCTCACCGTCGAGGACTGGGCCACGACGCTCTACGAGCGACTCGGCATCAACGCCCGCAAGGAATTGATGGCTCCGGGTGCCCGGCCGATCGAGATTGTCGACGGCGGCAAGGTGCTGCCGGAACTGATTGCCTGAAGGGCAGGCGCCCTATGAGCAGCTGTCCTCGCACGCCGCCTGAGGGTGAAGGGCCCGAGTACTTCCCGATCCGACCCGCCCGTGAACCTGCTCGAGTGACGGCGTTGCACGCAAGTTTTGGATCGTCGATCGGCCAATTTGCGCCCTATTGTTTGCCTGGAGGATTCATGAGCCGAATCGTCGTCGATCAATCTCTTCGCCGGCTGGCGACATTCGCCATCCTGACGATTCTAATCGCTTCCTCGGGTGTGACGGCGTT
This sequence comes from Planctomycetaceae bacterium, assembly GCA_046091125.1. Lineage (GTDB taxonomy): Bacteria > Planctomycetota > Planctomycetia > Pirellulales > UBA1268 > UBA4655. Next base: position 1,424 of record JBJTBB010000359.1, on the reverse strand, counting down.
CGCCGCAGTTCCGCAACTCTCGCTCATCCTTCCCAGGGGCGCGCAACGCGGAGGTGATCGAGAAGTTACCTTTCAGGGACAGCGGCTCGGCGATGCCGTAGAGATTCTTTTTCATGGCGAGGGTGAAATCACGGTCAAGGCGATCCAGCCGGTCGACGCCAACTCGTTCAAGGCCGTTCTCTCGATTCCGGAGACATGTCCCCTCGGCGAGCAGATCGTCCAGATTCGCTGCAAATCCGGTATCTCCGATTACCGTTCGGTCTGGATCGGTGCCCTTCCTGTGGTTGACGAGGTTGAGCCGAATAGTCTTTTCGATCAACCTCAAAAGTTGGCGCTCGATTCGACCGTCCATGGGATCGTGACCGGCGAAGATGTCGATCTGTACTTGGTCGATGCCAAGAAGGGGCAGCGACTGTCGGTTGAAATCGAGGGGCTGCGGCTCGGGAGCTACCGCTTCGATCCGCACGTGTCGATCCTCGACATGCGTCGCTTCGAACTTGCATCGGCCGATGACTCCCCGGCCACCCTGCAGGACGGCATCCTCAGCATCCTCGCCCCCGAGGACGGGACCTACGTTGTGCAGGTGCGGGAGTCTTCCTACGGCGGCGATGGCAACTGTCGCTACCGCCTGCATGTGGGCACGTTCCCCCGGCCGTCGGCGGTCTACCCCGCAGGTGGCAAAGCGGGCGAGAAGATGAAGGTCACCTTCATCGGGGACGCCAGCGGGCCGTTGGAACAGGATATCGACGTTCCCGCGATCCTTCCCGGGCCAACCGGAGACGTGACCCGCGTGTTCGCACGAGACGGCGCGAGTTCGAGCCCGTCCGGGATGCCCTTTCGCATCTCCTCCAACGGCAACGCCCTCGAGCAGGAGCCCAACGGTGACGTCGCTTCAGCCACGACGGCGGATGCGACGCTCGCCATCAATGGCGTCATCGGCGAACCTGGGGATGTGGACCATTTCCGGTTCGGTGCGAAGAAGGGACAGTCGTTCGACGTCGAGTGCCATGCGAGGAGACTGCGCACCGGACTCGACCCTGTCGTCAATATTCTGCGGGTCAATGGCTCGAACGTCGCCGGCAATGACGACGCGAGGGGACCTGATGCGGCGTTCCGATTCGACGTTCCCGAGGACGGCGAATACGTGGTGCGGGTCACTGACCACCTTGGCCGCGGACGCCCCGACTTCATCTATCGCGTGGAACTCACGCCACCGAGCCCCGGGTTCTCGTTGTCAATTCCTCGTATCGATCGTTATTCCCAGACGCGACAGACGATCTTCGTGCCTCGAGGCAATCGCTACGCCGTTCTCATCAATGCCGCCAAGCGGAATTTCGATGGAGAAATCATGTTCGATGGCAGCGGACTGCCGCCGGGCATGACCATGAACGCACCGCGGATGAAGCCGGGACAAAGTCAGGTGC